>NZ_JBEZLL010000012.1:0-232208 GCF_040652135.1 Streptomyces sp. NPDC048295 | reverse complement strand
CCCACGGGGGGGCGGTGGGGGTCGGGGGGGGGGGGGGGCGCCGGCCGCGGGGGGGGGGGGGGGGGGGGGGGGGCCGCGGCCCCGCCCCCCCCCCCCGCCCCGTTCCGTGTCCGCCGCCTACTGCCGCACCACCCGGCGCCGCACCGACCGCGCCACCCGGCGCACCACCGCGTTGCGCGGCAGGAACGCGAGCTGCGCCGGCACCGCCCCCGGCAGTGCCAGCGAGGTCAGCCGCCTGCGCTTGAAGTAGCGCCGGGTGGCGGCGTCCAGGTGGGCGGCCAGATACCGCTCTGCGGCCGGGCGCAGCCCCGGGTAGATCTTCGGCTGCATCGCGAAGCCGACCGCGGTGACCAGCCCGGTCAGCTCCGCCGGAACCACCGGCTCGGCGCCCCGCGCCGTCCCCGCCCGCTCCACGGCCGCCCGGTCCGTCACCTCCGGCACCAGCGCGTCCACGAGCGTGACCGGGACGCGGTTGCTGTTCTCGTACGGGGCGAGCCGGTCCAGCAGCATCCCGGTGCCGACCCGGGCCACCGGCAGCCCGTAGAACGCGGAGGCGGTGAGCAGCGCCGTCGAGAAGCAGCCGACGACCAGCGCGGGCCGCATCCGCTGGTAGAGGACCTCGGCGAGGACCGGGGCGGTGAGCACCCCGTCGTCCAGCACCGTCAGTTCCGCGCCGAGCTTCCCGGCCTCCTCGCCCAGGGCCTTCGACCACTGTGCCGGGGCCGTGGGGTGGGGCTTGAAGACGATACGGGTGTGGCCGAGCGCGACCGCGCCGCGCATCATCCGCAGATGCAGCTCCTCCTCCTCGGCCGCGCTGATCAGCCCGAGCGCCGAGAGGTACTGGCCGAGCAGCAGCGCGGGCGCCTCCACGGACGGAACGCCGTCCAGGGCCCCGGGCGCGTCCGCCAGCTCACCGAGCACCTTGAGGAACACCTCGGTCGGCACGAGCTGCGGCGCCACCCCGAACTCCGTGAGCAGCAGCGGCTTCAGCCCGGGCACCAGGTCCAGGTGGAGCAGCCGGCGCACCCGCGTACCGACCAGCGGGTCGATCTTGTTGCGGGTGGGGCCGTAGCTCATCAGCCCGTCCGCGTACACATCGACCGGCGCGCCGGTGAAGATCTGTGCGACGGCCAGCGCGGGGTTGACCTGGATCGACTCGACCGCGAGCTCGATGTCGTCGTCGCCGAGCCCCCAGGCCAGGCGCAGATGCCGCTCCCACAGGGGTACGTCGTCGGGGCGCGGTGCCCAGCCGCCCGGGTGGAACGGGGCGATCGTCGTGTTCCACGACACCACGTCGTCGAACCGGCCGCTCAGCGCGTCGAACCCGGGCATCGTGTCGAGGGAGGCCGTGGTCTCCGGCACGGCCGCGTTGTTCGAGACGAGCAGGATGCGGCGGTCCGCGTCGGGGAAGCAGCCCGCGTCGAGCGCGGCGGCGAGCGTTGCGGTGCCGTAGAGCGTGGAGGCGAGGAAGATCTGCGTGGTGCGGGACCGGGAGGTGCTCACGCGGCCGTCACCTCCTTGGCGCCCGCGGCGGCCGGGCGGCGGCGCAGCCGGCGCAGCAGGGTGGCGCGCTGCACGTCCATCGAGTCCAGGGCGTCGTCGAGCACCCGCTGCGGCATTCGCCCGAGCGCGGCTCCGCTCATGGATCTCAGGGTGCGGGCCACGGCGGGTTCGAATCTTTCGATCGAGCTCATGTGGTGGAAAATGATCGCGCAATAGGTACGGACCGCTTTCGGCAGCAGTGCCTCCGCGTCACGGTCTTCCGCCGTTTCCCGAATGACCTGGTCGAACGAGCGAATGAAATCGAGCTGGCGTACGTCGCCGATCTGTGTGAGCGAAGAGGCGACACCGCGCCGGTAGAAAATTCCCAGAAGTCCCAGCACCGCGAAGGAATCGGCCTCGCGATGCAGCCGCCAGATCCACGGCCGGTCCTCGGCGGTACGCAGCCCGTCCGTGAAATGCAGCAGCCCGCGCTCCAGCAGCCGCCGGTGGTACAGCCCGGCCCAGGCGTACGGATAGTCGACCGAGGTGGACCGCTCGGCGGGCAGGATCGCGTCCCTCGGGTCCAGCACCTCGCCGCGCCTGCCGTGCGGCACCCGGTGCACCGTGCGGTTCCTGTGCTCGACCTGGACATGGTCGGTGCGGACGAAGTCGCAGCCCAACTCCTCTGTCCTGGCCAGGAGTTCGGCGTAGAAGCCGGGGGCGAGCCAGTCGTCCCCGTCGAGGAAGGCGAGGTACTCGCCGCGCGCGGCGTCCAGGCCGGTATTGCGGGCGGTGGCCAGTCCGCCGTTCTGCTTGTGTCGGCGCACGACCACCCCCGGAATCTCGTCCTCGGCGCGGCGCAGTATGTCCGCGGTCCCGTCGGTCGAACAGTCGTCGACGAGGATGAATTCGAAGTCCTCGCGGGCGTTGGCCCGCAGGCTTCTCAAGGTGTCGGGGGCGTATGTCTGCACGTTGTAGAACGGCACGATGACCGAGAGCTTAACCACCCGTCTCACGCTAGGCGCGAGCCCGTCATTTGCCTTGGCGCCGGGACGGACGGCGGGTGAACGGCGAATGTCGGAATGATGAACCGGGCTGAATCATGGGCGATTGCGTCCCCTTTGTGAAGGCGATTCGCCAAGCGTCGGCGGGCTGTTAACCAGCTGTTGCCGTCACGTTGGGCCGCGAATCGGAATGCCTTCCTAAGTTCTGGGACGTGCCCCCACGTACCGAAAAGACGACCGCCCTCCGGGTAGCCGTACTCGCCGACTCCGACACCCGGTGGAAATGGGGCGCGCTCACCGCGCGCCGCCTCACCGCCGGTGCCTCCGGGACATCGGCGCAGCGCGTCGAGATCAGCGGACTGCTGCTGCGCGGCCGGGCCACCCCGACCCCGCGCCAGCTCGCCGAGGTCGGCGACGTCGGGATCGAGGCCGGCCGGGTCCGCGAGGTGACGGCCGTCGAGTTCCTGCACGGCGTGCGGGACGAGGGGTACGACGTCGTCGTCCTCGCCCTCGTCGGCGGTGCCGTCCAGGCGATGCTGCACGGACTCGCCGCACTGCGGCTGCCCACCCGGCCCGTCGTCGTCACCGGCTACGTCGGCGTCGTCTACGAGAAGCTCGCCGACGGACTGCTGCTGCGGCACGGCGCGGACGTCGTCCTCGCCAACTCCCGCCACGACGCGGAGCGTTTCCGCGCGGTGTACGAGGGAGTGGGCGCCGACTCCTCGGCCGTCACCGAGGCCGCCCTGCCGTTCCTCGGCGGCGAGCCGCACCGCCCGCAGGAGGGCCGCGACACCGTCGTCTTCGCCGCCCAGCCCTCCGTACCGGCCTCCCGCGAGGACCGGACGTACCTGCTGCGCAGGCTCGTCGAGCACGCCAGGCTGCACCCGGAGCGCGAGGTGCTGCTGAAGCTGCGCTCCAAGCCCGGCGAGCACACCACGCACATCGAGGAACTCCCGTACCAGCGGCTCGCCGAGAAGCTGCCCGGCGGCCTGCCGCCCAACTTCCGCCTGGTGTACGGGCACATGGGCGAGGTCCTGGACCGCACCGACCTGCTGGTCACGGTCTCCTCGACCGCCGCGCTGGAGTCACTGCACCGGCGCGTCCCGACCGCGGTCCTCACCGACCTCGGCGTCCGCGAGGCACTGGGCAACCACCACTTCATCGGCTCCGGCCTGCTCACCTCCTGGGACCACCTGGACGGCGGCTTCCGCCCGGAACCCGACCCGCGATGGCTGGCCGGCCAGGGCGTCGCCGCCGACGGTACGTACGCCACCGCCTACGACCACGCCCGCGCCCGTGTCGACGCCCTGCTCGCCGCCGCCCGGCTGCCCGACCTCGCGCCCTACTACACGCCCGCCACCGCCCCCGGCTACCTCCCCGGCATCCTCGCCCGCCACCACCTCGCCCCCGACGGCCACCCGCTGCCGGGCGCCGAACGGCCCCGCGAGACCGGCGGGGTGCGCGGCGCGGTCCGCGAGGCGGTCCGGGAGGCTGCGCGCGGCGCGTACCGGCAGGGCGTCCAGCGGGTCGCCCCGGTGATCCGACGGATGGGCGAGCTGTGAACACCACTTCAGGAGCAGAGATGACCCCGACCCCCACCGTGCTCGCCGTGATCCCCGCCCGCGGCGGATCCAAGGGCGTACCGGCCAAGAACCTCGCCCAGGTCGGCGGCGTACCGCTGATCGCCCGCGCCGTACGCGCCTGCCTGGCTTCCCGCGAGGTCACCGACGTGGTCGTGACGACCGACGACGCGGCCATCGCGGACGCGGCCCGCGCCGCCGGCGACACGCTGGGCGCCGCCGAGCGGCTGCACATCGTCCAGCGCCCCTCGGCCATCGCCGGAGACAGGTCCAGCAGCGAGGACGCGGTGCTGCACGCCCTGGACGCCTACGAGGCGATGCGCGAGCGGACCGCCGACGTGGTGCTGCTGGTCCAGTGCACCAGCCCCTTCGTGCTGCGGGAGGACATCGACGGCGTCGCCGCCGCGGTCGCCCGCGACGGCGCCGACACGGCGGTCACCGTCGCACCCTTCCACGGCTTCCTCTGGCGCGACGGCAGCGCGATCGAGGAGGACAACTACGGTGTCAACCACGACAAGTCCGTACGGCAGATGCGCCAGGACCGCCCCGAGGACCTCCTCGAAACGGGCACCGCGTACGCCATGGACGCCGCCGGCTTCCGCACCCACCGCCACCGCTTCTTCGGCCACACCGCCCTGGTGCGCACGGACGCCGCACGGGTCCTGGAGATCGACGACCCGCACGACCTGGACCGCGCCCGCGCCCTCGCGCCGCTGCTCGACCCCGCGCCGCTGCCCACCCTCGACGACATCGACGCGGTCGTCCTCGACTTCGACGGCACGCAGACCGACGACCGGGTCCTCATCGACGCCGACGGCCGCGAGATCGTCGCCGTCCACCGCGGCGACGGACTGGGCATCGCCGCCCTGCGCAAGGCCGGACTGCCGCTGCTGATCCTCTCCAGCGAGCAGAACCCGGTCGTCGCCGCCCGCGCCCACAAGCTGCGCATCCCGGTCCTGCACGGCATCGACCGCAAGGACCGGGCGCTCAAGCAGTGGTGCGACGAACAGTCCATCGCTCCCGAACGTGTCCTCTACGTCGGCAACGACGTCAACGACCTGCCGTGCTTCGCACTCGCCGGCTGGCCCGTGGCGGTCGCGAGCGCCCACGACTCGGTACGGGCGGCCGCACGCGCCGTCACGACCACCCCCGGCGGCTTCGGCGCCATCCGCGAGATCGCGGCCTGGCTGCTCGGCCCCACCCTCACGACCACGAACCCCACCCAGTCCCCCAAGTGATCCGGGTCCCCCAAACCCGCCAAGTCATCCGAACTAAGGAAACACACCTCATGAGCACCTCCCGTCTGCGCACCCTCGGCACCCGCACCGCCGGCCCCGGTCAGCCCGTCTACGTCACCGGCGAGATCGGCATCAACCACAACGGCGACCTCGACAACGCCCTCGCCCTGATCGACGTCGCCGCCGAAGCCGGCTGCGACGCCGTCAAGTTCCAGAAGCGCACCCCGGAGATCTGCACCCCGCGCGACCAGTGGGACATCGAGCGCGACACCCCCTGGGGCCGGATGACGTACATCGACTACCGCCACCGCGTCGAGTTCGGCGAGGCCGAGTACCAGGCCATCTCCGAGCACTGCGCCAAGCGCGGCATCGACTGGTTCGCCTCCCCGTGGGACACCGAGGCCGTCGCCTTCCTGGAGAAGTTCGACGTCCCCGCCCACAAGGTCGCCTCCGCCTCCCTCACCGACGACGAGCTGCTGCGCTCCCTGCGCGCCACCGGCCGCACGGTCATCCTCTCCACCGGGATGTCCACCCCGAAGCAGATCCGCCACGCGGTCGAGGTCCTCGGCTCGGACAACATCCTTCTCTGCCACGCCACTTCGACGTACCCGGCCAAGGCCGAGGAGCTGAACCTCCGGGTCATCAACACCCTCCAGCAGGAGTACCCCAACGTCCCGATCGGCTACAGCGGCCACGAGACCGGCCTCCAGACGACCCTCGCCGCCGTCGCGCTCGGCGCCGCGTTCGTCGAGCGCCACATCACCCTCGACCGCGCCATGTGGGGCTCCGACCAGGCCGCCTCCGTCGAGCCGCAGGGCCTCACCCGCCTCGTCCGCGACATCCGCACCATCGAGGCCTCGCTCGGCGACGGCGTCAAGAAGGTGTACGAGTCCGAGCTCGGCCCGATGAAGAAGCTCCGCCGGGTCGCGGGCGTCGTCGCCGAGAGCACCGAGGCGGCCCCGGTCGCCGAGCCGGTCGCGGTCTGACGGGCCGACCGGTGAACCTCGCCTTCGTCGAGAGCCCGGTCCAGCTCCTGAACGTCCTGGAGTGGGCCTACACAGAGGGAGGCGGCGACCGGGTCCTCACGGACATCACGGTCGTCGTCCTCCCCCCGGTCGACCCGATGTCGCGCGGTCAGCTGCGCCGGATGGCGGAGCTGGCCCGCGACGAGGGCATCAACGTCCGTTGGCAGGAGGCGCGCGGCGGCGCGGGCGCGCCCCTGAAGAGTCTGCGCGACCTGTCCGGACTGGTCCGCAGGGCGCAGCACGTCGTCATCGGCGACCCGTTCTCCCGGTACGTACAGCTCCTGCTCACCATGGTCCGGGCCCGCCGCCTCACCGTGGTCGACGACGGCACGGCCACCATGGAGTTCGTCGCCCAACTGGCGCGCGGCGAACGCCTGGTGCGCTGGCACCGCAAGGGCAGCTCGGGCCCCCGCGAACTGGTCCTGGCCCCGGTCACGGCCCGCGCCCGCAGCCGCTTCACCCCGTCCGCCACCCGTACGGTCGAGGTCTTCACGGCCATGCCGGTCGAGGCTCCGCCCGGCGTGACCGTCACCCCCAACACCTTCGCCTGGACCCGCGCCCGCTTCGGCCCGCCGCTGCTCACCAAGGGCGCGGACCTGGTCGGCACCTCCCTGGTCGAGACGGGCGTGGTCGACCGGGACCAGTACCTGGAGGCCGTGGCGTCGCTGTCCCGCACCCACGGCGCGACCCGCTACTTCGCCCACCGCCGCGAGTCCACCGACAAGCTCCACGCCCTGGAGGCCGCCACCGGCCTGGAGATCGTCCGCCCCGACCTTCCCCTGGAACTCATCGCCCGCCGCGGCCCCATCGGCCGCACGGTCCTCAGCTTCCCCTCCACGGTCGTCCACACCCTGCCCCTGGCCCTGGCCGGCACCGAGGTGAAGGTCGCCGTCTGCGACATCGCCCCGGAATGGCTCCGCGAGACGGCGTCCCCGCGCGCCCAGGGCTTCCTGAGCGGCGTCACGGAGACCGCCCGCGGCGTACAGCGCCTGGCGCCCTGGCGGGCCACGGCGGTGACGGAGGCGTAGCCGGTACGTGCGGGGGCAGCCTCCGCATGGTGAGAAGTCGATCGGTAGCCGCACCTGAGGCGGAGGAGCGCGTGGGGAGCGGCTCCGTGGGCCCGAGGAGCCGCCACTGCCTGCCGGACGGTTCCGAGTTTCGCCCCGCCCCCGCCCTGACCGGCAGGCGACAGGCTCGGGGCCGTCAGACGTGCATGACCTGCACGTCGTAGGAGGGGATCCGCTTGTCGCGGGTCAGGATCGTCATTCCCTCGGTCTGGGCCCGCGCGATCAGTATCCGGTCGAACGGATCGCGGTGATGTGCGGGCAGTCTGTCCGCCCGCACGCCGTGTCCCGCGGTGATCGGAGTCGCAGGGACGGATCGGCGGGTGGACCAACCACTGGACCAAGTTTGCCGCGATCCGGACGCATGCGCCGGTGACGGCTCTTGCCTGCCGGGTCGGGGGCGGCGGTCGGTGCCGATGCCGCGCGCAGGCCCGAGCAGTCCGTGAGGGATCACCCTGACCCGTAAGCAGTAGGCGTCCAGGGTTCGTTGGGGGTGAGCCCTGATGGTGGGAAGGGGCCTCCGGGCGCGAGCATCGGCGCATGACGACGATGCGGACGGCGACGGAGCGACAGGGTGGAACGGCCGGTGGACCCGGCATGGCCGGTGTGCCCGGGGTGACGCTGGGAACGGCACTCCTCGCGGGGCCGGCCCTGATGGCGGGGTACGGGGTGGTGCGGCTGGTCGGGCGGGCCGTCGGCGACTACGGGCCCGGAGTGTGGTGGACGGCGGCGCATCTGCTGTTCCTGGCCGGGGTGCTCGCCTTCGTGCCGGTCTTCCTGGGGCTGCGGGGTCTCGCCGGGGAGCGCGGGGGCAGGCGGATCGCGGGCGAAGTGGCCGCCTGGACCGGGCTGCTCGGTGCGGCGACGGTGGTGGCGCAGGCGGTCATCGACCTGGGGGTCGCGTTCGTCTCGGCGGACAAGGAGGCCATGGGCGAGCTGTTCGACCGGGTGCAGGGCGTGCCCGGGGTGATGCCCCTGGTCTACACCGTGGTGCCGATGCTGTTCTGGCTCGGGCTGCTGGCCCTCGTCACCCTGCTGGCCCTGCTCCGCCGTGACCTGGTCCGGGCGTGGGCCCCGGTGCTGGTGCTGGCGGGGACGGTGGCGATGGCCGTGAGCCTGGACCTGCTGCCGGTCGGGGCCCTGTGCATCGGGGCTGCCCTGCTGCCGGTGCGCCGGGGGCTGTCCGGCTGAGGAGGAGGGCGGGGGAGGGGCGCCGGGCGGGTCCCGGAGTGGCGGAATCCGGACCGTGCCCACGCCGTCCGACGGTCATGGGGCAGCGGCTTCGTCCCGGGTGGGACGCCGCCCGTCCGGCGGGCTGCGCGATGCGGCAACGGGACAGGGGTCCTTCAGCCATGGCGACGGCACCCCGCAGCAGGGCCTGTTCCTCCGCCAGGAGGACGGGTCCCGCTTCTTCACCTGCTACGCGTATCCATCCAGCGGGTCCGAGACCCGGGCACGGGCGTACTACGACCGGTGCAACACGGCCGTGCCGGCCCAGGACACCGACTCCGGCACAGGCCTGGCCAGACACTGGCTCCCGCTGGCATCCCCGACCAGCAGCGATACGGCAGTCCGGTCAAGACCACAGCGGCCGGCTTCACGACGATCGCCACCGCGTACTGCGTGAAGTGGCAGCCGAAGCCGCGTGTTCGCCCGCACCGCCGTCGTCGGCACAGCGACCGGCGATGTCCGGTTCTCGATCAACGGGTCCGCCCGGGGAACCTCGGCCCCGGCCGGATCCGGGCTCGATGTCACCGACGTCATCGACGGCGTGGAGATCGGCGACCGGTTCACCCCCGACGTCCAGGCCCGGCGTCACAGGCACTGGCAGGATCGCCGCACAAGTCCGCATGATCTACGGAAGGCAGACGTGACCACCTTCAACGAGCTCCCCGCTGTCCTGTACTCCGCCCATCGCGGCGGCGCCGGCGAGGCTCCGGAGAACAGCCTGGAAGCGCTCCGCTCAGCGGTGTCGTGGGCCGATGTCCTCGACATCGACACGCAGGTGCTCGCCGACGGCACACCCGTGCTGATGCACGACGCGACCGTGGACCGCACCACGGCGCGGTCCGGACCGGTGGCCTCGTTCGGGCTCGCGCAGTGGCTCCAGCTCCGCGCCGACCCCGCCACCTGGTTCGCCGCTGCGTCTCCCGCCCTCACCGTGCCCACGGTCGCCCAGGTCCTCGACGACCTCGGCGGAGCGCGAGCAATGACCGTGGAAGCGAAGGACCCGGCAGGGGTGCAGGCGCTGGCCCGTCTGGTTCTGGACCGGGGACTGCAGGAATCCGTGCTCATCAACACGAACGATCCGGCGGTGGTACCGCTCATCCGGGCGGCCGGGTGCCGAGCGCATCTGTGGCGGTCCGCCGCACAGATGGCCGGCGACGACTTCGGCGCGTTCGTCGCCGCGGGGGCCGATGTCCTCGACATCGACATCGCCGCGTCCGACGCGCTGATAGCCGCCGCAGTGGCCGCGGCCCCGCCGCTCGGCGTGTGGGCGCACACCCTGACCCGCCGCGTGCAGCGCGACCGCGCGCTCGCCCTCGGCTGCCGCGGCATCGTCACCGACTATCCGGGGTACGTGTCCGGGCGGGCGCCGCGCCGCACGGCCACGTCGACGAGCACTGGGTTCTGGGGGCTCGGCTGGGTGCCCTCCGGCAAGGCCCGCCCCGTGCTCGACTCCAGTGGCCGAATCCCTCTCCCCGCACCCACCTCCTCGACCGACACCCAGGTGCTCCTCGCCGGCGAGGTGAGCGCCGCCCCGGCGAACGGGACCTTCGAGGTCCGGTTCAGCGTGCCGACGGCCGGAGCTTCCGGCTGGTCGCTGTTGTCCCTGCACCTCGGCCGGGACGACGCGCCCACCAAGATGTCCTCGGCCGAGATCCTGCACGACGGGTACACCGTCCAGGTCAGCAACAACAGCAGCCTGCGGGTCTACCGCGACGACGCCGCGGCCGGCACCAGCACCCAGCTCGCGAACACTGCATCAGGCGCCACATTGGCCGCGGAGACCGTCTACACCCTGCGCTGCGCCATCACCGCCACCCAGCTCACGGTCTCCGTGCCCGAGGCAGGCGTTTCCACCACGGTGACGGACAAGACGCACAGGGCCCCCTGGTCCGTGTTCGTCGGCCGGAACCACAACGCCTCGGCCACCGGCCTGATCCGCATCATCGGCGTCACCACCAGCTGACCGAAGCACCCCTGGGACTGGGCCGGCGGATCGACCAGGGCTGCTTCTCCGCCCCCACGCAGGTTTCGCTCAACGTCATCTCGCTTAGGCTCACTTGGCATCGCGGCCTCATTCGAGCTTCCTTCGACAGGAGATCAGATATGTCCGTTCCAGAAGGTGCCTACGCAGTTCAGTTCGTGATCACGGCCTACGCCGAAGGCGTCGAGATCGGCACGAACTTCGAGATCCCGTTCAGCACGTCCCTGTCCCAGCTGCCGCACGAGGACGCTGCGGCACAAGCCGCCGCCGAGGCCTACATGGCCAGCATTGCCGCCGCCTACTCGTCGGCAAGGGTCTACGCGAACCGCGTCTACCTCTGCCGGCAACCCGGCGACCCCATGCCGACATCCGCGGACGAGGCCATAGCCCCCGCCTGACCACACCCACAGCGACGCCCCCGTGCACCGGCACGGGGGCGTCCTCAGGTCTGGAGGCATCATGGCCGTACCTTTGTCCGCCGCCGCCGCCGTCCTCGCCGTCCTCCGTGCCGAGGGCGTGCACGTAGTCGGAGTCGGCAACTGGCGCACCCGCAACCGCGCGGGCCGCGGTGCGTGGAATCGGTGGTTTCCCGTCGATCTCACCGGTGGTGTTCCGGCCGGTGTGCCGTCCGGGTGTCCGGCCGATGCCGGGATCCCGCCACCGGGTGTCCGGCCGGCACCGGGTTCCCGTCGCGGCCGCGGGGCCCGGCGGACGCGGCGCCGCAGCGGCTCGGCGCCGTGGGTGGCCGCCCCCGGCGGCGGCGGAGTTTACCCATCCCCCTTCCGCGTCACTCGCCTTCACACCATCTTTTATTCGTCTATGTGGCTGAACTTTTCTTGTTTCATGGTCAGTTGAAGGGGGAAGGGCCTTACCCTTCACCAGGTGAGCCAGTTGATGTCCCGCGATTCCGATGCCCAGCCGCCCGGCGACGAGGCGCTGCCCGGCACCCTGCCCGAGGGTCTGCGTGCCGAGCTGATCGCCTTCCGGCGCGACCTGCACATGCACCCCGAGCTGGGCAACCAGGAGTTCCGTACCACCGCGGCCATCAAGGCCCGGCTGGAGAAGGCGGGACTGGAACCCCGGGTGCTCGACACGGGGACGGGGCTCATCTGCGACGTGGGCACGCGGGACGAGTCCACCGCGCCGATGCTCGCCCTGCGCGCGGACATCGACGCACTGCCCATCCCGGACACCAAGACCGGCGTCCCCTACCGCTCCACCGTCCCCGACCGGGCGCACGCGTGCGGACACGACATCCACACCACCTCGGTCCTCGGCGCCGGCCTCGTGCTCGCCGGGCTGGACCGGCGGGGGCTGCTCCCGAACCCCGTGCGGCTGATCTTCCAGCCGGCCGAGGAGGTGCTGCCCGGCGGTGCGCCCGACACGATCCTGTCCGGGGCGCTGGAGGGCGTCGGGCGGATCATCGGAGTGCACTGCGACCCGAGGGTGGACGTGGGGCGGATCGGGCTGCGGGTCGGGGCGATCACCTCGGCCTGCGACCGGCTGGAGGTCAGTCTCGACGGCCCCGGCGGACACACCGCCCGCCCGCACCTGACCACCGACCTGGTCACCGCCGCCGCCAAGGTCGCCACCGAGGTGCCCGCGCTGCTGGCCCGCCGGGTCGACGCGCGCGCCGGGCTCGCCGTCACCTGGGGGCGGCTGGAGTCCGGTCACGCCTGCAACGTGATCCCGCAGCACGCCGAACTGTCGGGGACCGTCCGCTGCCTGGAGCTGGCCGCCTGGCGGGAGGCCCCCGACCTGGTGCACGCCGCGATCGACGAGGTGGCCGGAATGTACGGCGCCAAGACGGTGATCGACTACGTCCAGGGCGTCCCGCCGGTCGTCAACGACGCCGCGGTCATCGATCTGCTCGCCGGGGCGATGACCGCGCGCCGCGGATCGCGGGCGATCGAGGACACCGAGCAGAGCCTGGGCGGCGAGGACTTCTCCTGGTACCTGGAACACGTGCCCGGCGCCATGGCCCGGCTCGGCGTCCGCACCCCCGGCGACAGCGCCCGTCTCGACCTGCATCGCGGCGATTTCGACGCCGACGAGGAGGCGATCACGGTGGCCGTGGAGCTGTTCACTGCCTCCGCGTTGCTCGACGGCAACCATCCGTAACCGGACTCGTCACCGCTGGTTCGCGACGATCCGATAACGGCTTCCGTACAGGGCTTTATCTGACATCTACGCGCGTTACGATCGCCGCGAAACCAGCGCCGGAAGAGGCGCTTCGGTCAGGTTTGAAGGAGCCTTCCCTTGCGCCGGATCACCCGGATCACCACCGTGGGCCTCGCGTCCGCGGCGCTCGCGCTCAGTGCCACGGCCTGCGGCGGCAAGACGTCGTCGGACGCTGGTTCCGACTCCAAGGGGGCCAAGACGGCCCTCGCGTACGACATCGGTGGCCGCGGCGACCAGTCGTTCAACGACGCCGCCTTCGCGGGCCTGGAGAAGGCCCAGAAGGAGCTCGGATTCAAGGGCACCGAGGCCGAGCCGTCGGACGGCGAGTCGGACGCCGACAAGGTGCAGCGTCTCACCACGCTGGCCCGCGCCGGCAACAACCCGGTGGTCGGCGTCGGCTTCGCGTACGCGCCCGCCATCAAGAAGGTCGCGCCGAAGTTCCCGAAGATCACCTTCGGCATCATCGACGACGCCTCGGTGACCGGCAAGAACATCGCCAACCTGGTCTTCAACGAGGAGCAGGGCTCGTACCTCGCCGGTGTCGCGGCGGCCAAGGTGAGCAAGTCCAAGACGGTCGGCTTCATCGGCGGTGTCGAGACCCCGCTGATCAAGAAGTTCCAGGCGGGCTTCGAGCAGGGCGTGAAGGACACCGACCCGTCGGTGAAGGTCCTCTCGCAGTACCTGACCCAGCCGCCGAACTTCGACGGCTTCTCCAAGCCCGACCTCGGCAAGGCCGCCGCCCAGGGCCAGCTCGACAAGAAGGCCGACGTCATCTACGCGGCGGCCGGTCTGGCCGGCTCCGGGTCCATCGAGGCCACCGCGAAGGCGGGCAAGTGGGCCATCGGCGTGGACTCCGACCAGTACAGCCAGAAGGGGCTGGCGGCGTACAAGGACCAGATCCTGACCTCGGTCACCAAGGACGTCGCGGACTCCGTCTACAACCTGATCCAGTCGGTCAAGGACGGCAAGCCGCAGTCCGGTGAGATCCGTTACGGCCTGGACAAGGACGGCGTCGGCCTGGCCGACTCCAACCCGGCCTTCACCAAGATGACCGACGTCATCGCCGCTGTCGACAAGGCGAAGAAGGCCATCATCGACGGCAAGGTCACCGTCAAGACCACCCCGTAACGGCAACTGCCGTACGGCTGGTTTCCCCGGGCCCGGAGCGTGCATCGCCGCTGCTCCGGGCCTCACGGGGTGTTCGTCCGAGAAGTTCCGCCCGTCACAGCGTCGCTCCACCACGGGGCCGACCCCCGGTCTCCCTCCGTACCGTGCACAACTGCCTTACGATTCGGCAGCACTACGCGTGTAGACAGCCCTCCGGCGCGATAACTTCACCCCGCCCCTGCCCCTCCGCCCCCGCTCCTGTCCGGCCAAGGAGAGTGCGTCATCAACGCGTCCAGCCCCCCCGCCGTAGAACTGCGCGGCATCACCAAGCGTTTCCCCGGTGTCGTCGCCAACCGGGACATCGACATCACCATCCGCAAGGGCACGGTCCACGCCCTCGTCGGTGAGAACGGTGCCGGCAAGTCCACACTGATGAAGATCCTCTACGGCATGCAGAAGCCGGACGAGGGCACCATCACGATCAACGGGACCGAGGTGGCGTTCGGCAGCCCGGCCGATGCCATCGAATGCGGCATCGGCATGGTGCACCAGCACTTCATGCTCGCCGACAACTTCACCGTCCTGGAGAACGTGGTTCTCGGCGGCGAGAAGCTGCACGGCATCGGCTCCGCCGCACGCAAGAAGATCATGGAGATCTCGGACGCCTACGGTCTGGGGGTCCGGCCCGACGCCCTCGTCGAGGACCTCGGCGTCGCCGACCGTCAGCGCGTGGAGATCCTCAAGGTCCTCTACCGGGGCGCGCGCATCCTGATCCTGGACGAACCGACCGCCGTGCTCGTGCCGCAGGAGGTCGACGCGCTCTTCGACAACCTGCGCGAGCTCAAGGCGGAGGGCCTGACCGTCATCTTCATCTCGCACAAGCTGGGCGAGGTGCTGTCGGTCGCCGACGACATCACGGTGATCCGCCGCGGCACGACGGTCGGCACCGCGGACCCGGCCGACACCACCACCAAGCAGCTCGCCGAGCTGATGGTCGGCAGCGAACTGCCCTCTCCCGAGACCCGTGAGTCCACGGTGACGGACATCCCGATGCTGCGCATCGAGAACCTCGCGCTCACCGTGACCGATCCGGACGGCGCGGTGCGCGATGTGCTGGCCGGGATCGACCTCACCATCCACAAGGGCGAGGTGCTCGGCATCGCCGGCGTGGAGGGCAACGGCCAGACCGAGCTGATCGAGGCCCTGATCGGCATGCGGAACCCCGACGGCGGTGTGATCACCCTCGACGGCGACGACATCTCCCACGCCCCCACGCGCAAGCGGCGCGAGAGCGGCATCGGTTACATCCCCGAGGACCGTCACCGGCACGGTGTGCTGCTGGAGGCGTCCCTCTGGGAGAACCGTATCCTCGGCCACGTCACGGAGCGGCCCAACAGCCGCGGCGGGCTCCTGGACATCAAGGCGGCCCGCGCCGACACCGAGCGGATCGTGCGCGAGTACGACGTCCGCACCCCGGGCATCGAGGTCACCGCGGCCTCCCTCTCCGGCGGCAACCAGCAGAAGCTGATCGTCGGCCGCGAGATGAGCCACGACCCGAAGCTCCTGATCGCCGCGCACCCCACCCGCGGCGTGGACGTCGGAGCGCAGGCGCAGATCTGGGACCAGATCCGCGAGGCGCGCCGCGAGGGCCTCGCCGTCCTGCTCATCTCGGCGGACCTGGACGAGCTGATCGGGCTCTCCGACACTCTGCGCGTCATGTACCGCGGTCGGCTGGTCGCCGACGCCGACCCCGGCACCATCACCCCGGAGGAACTGGGCTCGGCCATGACCGGCGCCGCCACCGGTCATCTCGAGGCAGCACCGGAGGACGAGGACCGATGAAGAAATTCGACAAGGACCGGCTGATCCTGGGCTTCGCCGGCCCCGTTCTCGCCCTGGTCGTCGCCTTCGTGCTCACCACCGTGGTGCTGCTCGCCTCGGGCAAGAACCCGTTCGAGCCGTACCGGCTGATGTTCGACTCGGCGACCTACGTCGACGTGCAGGTGCTGATCATCAACCAGGCGGGTACGTACTACCTCGCCGCCCTCGCGGTCGCCGTCGGCTTCCGGATGAACCTCTTCAACATCGGCGTCGACGGCCAGTACCGGCTCGCCGCGATGGTTGCCGCGCTGGTCGGTGCGAGCGTCGATCTTCCGGGAGCGCTGCAGATCGCGCTGATCGTGATCGTCGCGATGCTGGTCGGCGCCTTCTGGGCGGGCATCGCCGGCTTCCTGAAGACCACGCGGGGGGTGAGCGAGGTCGTCTCGACGATCATGCTCAACTCCATCGCGACCGCGCTGATCGCCTGGCTGATCCTGCCGAAGAACTTCGGTGTGCAGCCCGCCGGGTCCAACAACCTGACCACCGGCGACATCCCGGAGTCCGCCTGGTTCCCCGGCCTGTCCATGGGAGCGGAGGCGGGGGAGATCTACGGATTCACCTTCGTCGCGGCCGCCTGCGGTGTCATCTACTGGTTCGTCCTGAACCGCACCCGCTTCGGCTTCGACCTGCGGGCCACGGGCGAGAGCGAGAGCGCCGCCCAGGCCTCCGGTGTGGACGCCAAGAAGATGGTCCTCACCTCGATGCTGATCTCCGGAGCCGTCGCCGGTCTCGCCGGCATGCCGACGCTCCTCGGTGACACCCACACCTACAGCCTCGACTTCCCGACCGGGATCGGCTTCACCGGCATCACCATCGCCCTGCTGGGCCGGAACAACCCGATCGGCATCGCCTTCAGCGCCCTGCTGATCGCCTTCCTGGACAAGACATCCGCCTCGCTCGACCAGTTCGGGTACGAGAAGGAGATCGCCACGATCATGCAGGGCCTGATCGTGATCTCGGTCGTCGTCAGCTACGAACTCGTGCGCCGTTACGGAACCCGCCGCCAGCAGCAGAAGGTCGGCGAGGAACTCGCCGCCGGCCATGCCCTCAAGACCGAGAAGGAGGCCGCACTGTGAGCGCAACCCAGGTTTCCGCCGCGAGCGTCGCCCCCAAGAAGGGCGGCGGCCGCCGCAAGCTCACCCTGCCCGTCATCCTGCTGATCATCGCGGGCGGGCTCGCGCTGGTCTCGCTCGTCCGCCTGATCAGCGGTGCCAACGACGTGACCTCCGTCGGTCAGGTCGCGGGCGCCCTCGAACTGGCGGTCCCGATCGGCCTCGCCGGACTCGGCGGCCTGTGGGCCGAGCGCGCGGGTGTCGTCAACATCGGTCTCGAAGGCATGATGATCCTGGGCACCTGGTTCGGTGCCTGGGCCGGGTTCCAGTGGGGCCCGTGGGTGGGTGTCCTGTTCGGCATCATCGGCGGCGCGCTCGGCGGCCTGCTGCACGCGGTCATCACCGTCACCTTCGGGGTGAACCACATCGTCTCCGGTGTGGCCATCAACATCCTCGCGGTGGGACTGACCCGCTACCTCTCCAACTTCGCCTTCGACGGCGTGGAGGGCGGCTCGTCCAAGCAGTCCCCGCGGATCGAGGCGATCGACCGGATCACCATTCCAGGCCTGTCGGACTGGCTTCTCGATCTGCAGGAGAAACACTGGTTCTTCGTCTCCGACGTCGCCGGGGTCGTCGGTGGCCTGATCACCAACCTGTCCTGGCTGACCGTCGTCGCGCTGCTGCTGATCCCCGGCACCTGGTGGGTGCTGTGGCGCACCTCCTTCGGCCTGCGGCTGCGTTCCTGCGGCGAGAGCCCGGTCGCCGCGGAGTCGCTCGGCGTCAACGTCTACAAGTACAAGTACATCGCCGTCGTCGTCTCCGGTGGTCTGGCCGGACTCGCCGGTGCCTTCCTGGCGATCGTCTCCACCGGCATCTACCAGGAGAGCCAGACCGGTGGCCGCGGCTACATCGGTCTCGCGGCGATGATCTTCGGCAACTGGATGCCCGGCGGGATGGCGCTCGGTGCGGGCCTGTTCGGCTTCACCGACAGCCTCAAGCTGCGCGGCGGTGCCGAGAACGTGCACGCGATGCTGCTGCTGCTCGCGATCCTGCTGGTGGTCGTACTGTTCTGGCAGCTGTACCGGAAGAAGTACGTGGCCGCGGTGGCCTCGGCGGCGGTCTCCGCGCTGCTCTTCACCTGGTACGCGCTGACGGACCAGGTGCCGAGCCAGTTCGTCGACGCCGCTCCGTACGTCACGACCCTGCTGGTCCTCTCGCTCTCGGCGCAACGCCTGCGCATGCCGAAGGCGGACGGTCTCGTCTACCGCAAGGGCCAGGGCAAGTGACGGCCGCCGCGGAGGTCGACTGGGCGGCGCTGCGGAGCGCCGCACAGTCCGTGATGACCCGCGCGTACGTCCCGTACTCGCACTACCCGGTCGGCGCCGCGGCGCTCGTCGACGACGGCCGTACGGTCTCCGGCTGCAACGTCGAGAACGCCTCGTACGGCATCGGGCTGTGCGCCGAGTGCGGCCTGGTCTCCCAGCTGCACGCCACCGGGGGCGGCCGGCTCACCCACTTCACCTGCGTGGACGGGGCCGGCGAGATCCTGGTGCCGTGCGGCCGGTGCCGGCAGCTGCTGTACGAGTTCGGCGGCCCCGAGCTGGTCCTGGAGACGCCCGACGGACTGCGCACGCTCGACGAGATGCTGCCGCAGGCGTTCGGCCCGGGCCATCTGAAGTAGCGGGCGCCCGCGGCGCGTCCACCGTGGCCCTCCCGCCCGCCGGGAGGGCCACCCCCATCTCCACCCTCTATGCGCGTAGAGTCATTCGGGACTCTTGCGTACCGTACGTACCGGCCGGAAGGACTCCCAGGACATGGACGCCATCTCCGTCATCCGCACCAAGCGGGACCGAGGCGAGCTGACCCCCGAGCAGATCGACTGGGTCATCGACGCGTACACCCGCGGTGAGGTCGCCGACGAGCAGATGTCCGCGCTGGCCATGGCGATCCTGCTGAACGGCATGAACCGCACCGAGATCGCCCGCTGGACCGCCGCGATGATCGCCTCCGGCGAGCGGATGGACTTCGCGTCGCTCTCCCGGCCCACCACCGACAAGCACTCCACCGGTGGTGTCGGCGACAAGATCACCCTGCCGCTCGCCCCGCTGGTCGCCGCCTGCGGCGCCGCCGTGCCGCAGCTCAGCGGCCGGGGCCTCGGCCACACCGGCGGCACCCTCGACAAGCTGGAGTCCATCTCCGGCTGGCGCGCCCACCTCTCCAACGAGGAGATGCTGAACGTCCTGGACACCACCGGCGCGGTGATCTGCGCCGCCGGTGACGGGCTCGCCCCCGCCGACAAGAAGCTCTACGCGCTCCGCGACGTCACCGGCACCGTCGAGGCCATCCCGCTCATCGCCAGCTCCATCATGTCCAAGAAGATCGCCGAGGGCACCGGCGCGCTCGTCCTGGACGTCAAGGTCGGCTCCGGCGCCTTCATGAAGACCATCGAGGACGCCCGCGAACTGGCCTCCACCATGGTCGCGCTGGGCACCGACAGCGGAGTGCGCACCGTCGCCCTGCTCACCGACATGGCCACCCCGCTCGGCCTGACCGCGGGCAACGCCCTGGAGGTGCGCGAGTCGGTCGAGGTACTGGCCGGCGGCGGCCCCAAGGACGTCGTCGACCTCACCCTCGCCCTGGCCCGCGAAATGCTCGACGCGGCCGGGCTCAAGGACGCCGACCCCGAGAAGGCACTCGCCGACGGCTCGGCGATGGACGTCTGGCGCCGCATGATCTCCGCCCAGGGCGGCGACGTGGACGCCCCGCTCCCGGTCGCCCGCGAGCAGCACGTGGTCACGGTCCCGTCCACCGGCGTACTGACCCGCCTGGACGCCTACGACATCGGCGTCGCCGCCTGGCGCCTCGGCGCGGGCCGCGCCCGCAAGGAGGACCCTGTCCAGGCCGGAGCAGGCGTCGAACTGCACGCCAAGCCGGGCGACACGGTGACGGCCGGCCAGCCGCTGCTGACGCTGCACACCGACACCCCCGAGAAGTTCGACTACGCGTTGAAGGCCCTGCCCGACGCGTACGACATCGCCCCGGCCGGCACGGCGTTCACCGCCACCCCGGTGGTGCGGGAACGTATCGCCTGACCTGCTGCTTTCCCATTCGGGTGAACGGGACCGGCGGACCGCCGCCGGTCCCGTTCGGCATGCTGGACTCGGTGGCACACCGACAGGAGGAGACCGCCATGAGCGCACTCACCGTCGACCCCGCCCCCGGCCACGGCCGGGAGTGGGACGACCTCGTCCGGATCTGGGAGGAGACGGACGCGCCCGAGGGCTGCAAGGTGGAGATCATCCAGGGGATCATCACCGTGTCGCCACCGCCGTCCAAGGACCACAACACCACTGCGGAACTGCTCCAGCGCAGGCTCTACGGCGTCATCCCCGAGGACTGGGGGATCTACCAGACGCTCGGCGTCTCGGTACCGGGGCGGGCCGGGCTCTACATTCCTGATCTCGTCGTCGTACCGCGCGCCGTGGCGACCGGACCGGGCAACCGCGTCCCGGCAGAGGAGGCCCGGCTCGTCGTCGAGATCACCTCGCAGGCCAACGCCAACGCCAACCACGACCGCATCGGCAAGGTGCACGGCTGCGCGGAAGCCGGTGTCGAGCTGTTCCTGCTGCTCGACCCGTGGCACTCGGGCCGCCCCACCGCCACGCTCCACGGGGAGCCCGACGGCGGCACCTACCGGGTGCTGGACACCGTCGAGTACGGGGAGAAACTGACACTGCCCGAGCCGTTCGGGCTGGACCTGGACACGGGGATCTTCCCGGTGGGCTGAGCCGAGCGATGTCGCGGCGCCGGTCCTCCCGGTGCGGTCCGGAGACGCGAGCGGCCCGCCGGGACGGATTCCTCCGTCCCGGCAGGCCGCTTTCATGCGGTCGGTGCGGCTATGCGCTCACTTGCCGAAGTACGCGTTGTAGATCGACACCGACGACTTGTTGCCCTTCTTGTCCGTGACGTTCGCCCGGTAGGAGATGGACTTCCCCTTGGCCGGGTTCTTCACGGAGATCTTGCCCGCCTTGACCGTGGACTTCTTCCAGGTCTTGCCGGCGTCGTAACTGACGTACACGGTCAGCGACTTGAGGTTCTTTCCGGCGGCCGCACCCTGCACCGTCACGGGCACGGAAGCGGTCCGGCCGGCCGTGACCCTGCTGTCCGCGGTGACGTTGGGCGTGAACCGCACCGTGGAGACCGGCAGCATGGCCGGGCCCGAGGTCCGCTTGGAGCGGAAGGTCCAGCTCGCGTCGATCCGGGTGGAGACCGGGGAGAGAGCGGTGCTGCGCCGCATCGAGGTCGTCAGCCGGTAGTCGGCGGCGGCGGACGGCACGGCGATGGGGGCCAGGCCCGTCAGCGGGTCCTCGTTCTGGGCGAACTTCTTGCCGTTGCGGTACAGGACCGTCTTGGCCGAACTGTAGGCGGAATCACCGAGGTTGCCATGTCCGTCGGTCACCATCGGCAGCATGCCGACGATGTCGTTGCCGTCGCGGAGGACGCCGTACTCGGCGTTGACCGCCGGGCCGAACACCGCGGTGTTGACCTTCTTCGTGTAGGACTTGCCCGCCTTGAAGCTCTGCGGGGCGCCGAGGGAGTACGACGCCTCGGTCACCGGGTAGCCGTCCTCGTCGACTCCGCCGTCCTGGGCGAAGTCGAAGCTCCATGTCGCCTTGTCGGAGGTGGAGACGTAGGAGGTGACGCTGCCGGGGATCTTGTGGAGGGACAGGGCCGCCCAGCCGCCGTCCCAGCCGGGCAGCGAGCCCGAGGCGGCTACTTCACCGGTCTTGCCCTTGGCGGGCGAGCCGAGGGAGAGACCGACCTTGGCCAGCTGGCCGGCGGTGTACTTCCGCTCGTAACCGGTGGCCGCCCGGGTCACCGGGCCGCCGGTCACGATGTCGTACCGGGTCGAGGTCCCCTTGGACCAGCTGCCGATCCAGTGCTGGGAGAGCGAACCGTCGGTCACGTCCGGACCGAAGTGCGCGGTGCGGAAGTTCTTGTACGTGTCGAGGATCCAGCCGTAGGTGTAGCCGGTGTCCTCGGTCGTGAACTGGAGGTCGGGCGAGGCCAGCAGGGACTTCGTCCCGGTGGCGGGCACGGTGATGTTCACCGGCTTCGCCTTGCGCGCGTCGAGCGTCACGGTGAGGTTCTTGGTGACGTCCAGCTTCGGCTGCGTCAGCCAGTCGGTGCCCTTGGAGTAGTCCTCCGGGTCGACGGTGACAGCCCCGTTCAGCGTGTAACCGCCCCGGGGAAGGCGGACCTTGGCCGTGCCGTCGGTGTTCGTCGGGGAGAGCCACTGGCCGAGCGCCGTTCCCGAGAGGCCGAAGAGGTCGGTCTCGGCGGTCTCGGAGGGCTTGCCGTCGCGCCCGATCGTCCTGATCGTGACGTCGTACGACTCGATCTCGCGCTCGACCGCGGCCGCGGTGCGGACGCTCTGGCCGCCGCCGGTCCCGACGACGTACGCGGAGTAGGTGCCGTCGGCCGTGCCACCGAGCTTGGTGTTCACGGTCAGCGGCACGTCTGCGGTGCCGCCCGCGGGGACGGTCACCTTGTCCGCGCCGAGGCCGAAGAATCCGGCCGGGGCGGGCTTGCCCCCGGGGCCGGTGGCCGTGACCGCGAGGTCGAGGGTGACATCGGTCGTGCCGAGGTTGCGGTACGTCACGTTCTTGGTGACCGGGGTGTCGTCGGTGTGCGGCCACTGCTGCACCCCGAAGCTCACCGACACCGGGTCGGCGACGACGGTCTGGGCGATCGCCCGGTCGACCGCGATCCGGCCCGTGCCCTGCTCGAACGGCGTGTACGCGCCCGGCTTGGCCGAGGCCGTCAGCGCGCCCTTGAGCTCGGCGTACTTCCACTCCGGGTGCTGCTGCTTGAGGAGCGCCGCGGCGCCCGCGACATGCGGGGTCGCCATCGACGTACCGGAGATCGTCAGATAGCCGGGCGGGTTCTGCCCGACCTCCTGGTCGATGGCGGAGCCGGGGGCGGCCGCCGCCGTGATGTCCACGCCGGGGGCGGTGACATCGGGCTTGATCGCTCCGTCGCCGACGCGCGGGCCACGGCTGGAGAAGTCGGCCAGCTGGTCCTTGTCGTCGACCGCGCCGACGGTCAGCGCGGCGTCCGCGCTGCCCGGGGAGCCGACCGTACCGGCCCCGTCGCCCTCGTTGCCCGCCGCGATGGCGAACAGGACACCCTTGTCGGCCGACAGCTTGTTGACCGCCGCTTCCAGCGGGTCCACCTCGGGGGTGTCGCTGCCGCCGAGGCTCAGGTTGATGACGTCGGCGCCCTGTGCGACCGCCCACTCCATGCCGGCCAGGATGCCGGAGTCGTCGCCGAAGCCGTCGTCGTCGAGCACCTTGCCTTCCAGCAACTGGGCGTCCGGGGCGACGCCCTTGAACTTGCCGCCCGACTTGGCGCCCGAACCGGCCGCGATCGAGGAGACATGGGTGCCGTGGCCGACCCGGTCCTTGGTGTCGGGCGAGGCGGTGAAGTTCTTCGTGTCGAGGATCCGGCCCTGGAGATCGGGGTGGGTGGCGTCCACACCGGTGTCCAGTACGGCGATCTTGACGCCCTTTCCGGTGTAACCGGCCTTCCAGGCGGCAGGGGTACCGATCTGCGGCACGCTCTTGTCGAGGCTCGCCCGGCGCACCCCGTCGAGCCAGACCCGGTCGATCCCGGCGGCCGTGGTGCGCTGCGCACCGTGCGCCGACTTGTCGGTGAGCGCCTGCCAGATGTCCTGGGCGTCACGCTGCGGCGTGGTCACCGACTGGGCGTTCAGCGAGTTCAGGGTCCGGCCGACCCGGGTGGAACCCGCGTCCCGGACCTCGGCCTTCGCGGCCGCCGCCCGGGCGCCCCGGTAGGAGACGATCAGCTTCAGGCCCGCCTTCTGGGCCCTGCGGTTCTCCACCCGGTTCAGCTCGGTGATGTCGAACAGCCGTTGGTCCAGCTTGCCGGAGCTGATCAGCCGGTGGGCGTCGGCCGGGACGAGCAGGGTGTGCCCGTCGCGTATCTGCCGCTGCACGGGTATGTGCTCGCGGCCCTTGGCGGCCCGGAAGGACACGAGCTTGCCCTTGGCGTCCACGGTGACGCGGTCACCGGTGACGAGCGTCAGCTCGTGCCGGTCGGCGGACCGGGCGCCGCCGGAGCGGGTGGTGTCGGGCTGGGCCACGGCCGGGCTGGTCATCCCGGCCGCGAGCACCACGGCGGCGGCCATGGCGACGGTCGAAACACACGCGTTTCTCACGTGTCTGCGCAACTCTCCCCCTGGAGAATCAGGCGGCCCCGAGGGGCCACTGGTCAGTCGGCACCGCTGGGACGCCGGTGCCGGCCGGTTCACGTACCTAGAGGGGGAATCGACGGGAGAGGTTCACAGAAGGCGCACAGGTAACCGGAGTTGACGGAAGTTCACCGGTCGGGTGCGTGCGGATGCGGGGAGGCGGAGGAGGGTGCGGGCGACGCGAGGGCGGCTGCCGGGCGGGTACGTGGCGTTCGCCCGGCCCGGGGGACCCGGAAGGCAGCAGGCCCGGGCAACGATGAGTTTCGGCCGCCGGACCGGTCTGTCTGGTGTGGAACCCATGACCCCGAAGCTTCTCGTCGTCACCGGCCGCGTCACCAGGGCCGCGGTGCCGGGACTCTGCGCCGAGCTGGAGACGCTGCTGTACGACCCCGACGGCTCCGTCCGCGACCCGGACACGGGGGTGGACTGCGACGTGGGCGGGGTGGTGCATGTGGATCTGGCCCTGGTCGAGGCGATAGCGCGGCTGGGGCTCGTCGCACGACGGGCGGGCGGCAGGAGGCTGCGGCTGCGCAATGTGCCGCCCGAACTGCAGAGCCTGCTGGACCTGGTCGGGCTGGCCGACGTGGTGGACGTGGGGTGCGGAACGGGAACGGGGGTGGAGGCCGGGGCGGGGGAGGACGGGGGCTGAACGTCCGGGCCGCCCCGGGCCCCGCCCCGCTCGGTCCGCGCGCCCGGCCACCCCGGCCCGTACGCAGATCACCGGCGTGAGCCGGGCCGTCCCGCCGTCGACCGGTGCCGCCGATGCCGGCAGACGCGGGGCCGGGGCGGCTGCGGGGCGCCGGGCCGAGTGGCCGACGGCGTCGTCGCAGGCCGCCTCGGGCTGCGACCCCGGCTCACCGCCCCGCCCGGAGGACCGGGCCGAACCGGGCTCGGGGCCGCCGGTGGCGGACGGCTCGCCCATCCACTGGGCCGGCCCCCGGCCACCGGCCGCCGGCACCCCCCAGCCGGCCACCAGTCCGTTCCGTATGCCGCGCCTCAGGCCGCGTCGGCGTCGAGACGGTCCGGCAGTCCGAAGAGCGGGAACCAGCGCGGGGTGTCCAGGAAGCAGTGCATCCCGGTGATCGCCCCGTCCGAGATGTCGATGACCTGCACCGCCCATGGCACGAACCCGGGCCCGTCCGGATCCGGCTTGTAGTGCGCGAACGCCGGGGTGCCGTTCGCCGATGTCGCCACCAGCCGCGAGCCCGCACAGCCCGCACCGATGGAGAGCATGAAGCCGGTGATGTCGTCGTGCCCCTGGAGCCAGAGGTCGAACGGCGGCATGGTCATCACCGCGTCCTCATGGAGCAGCGCCGTCAGCGCCACCATGTCGTAGCCCTCGAAGGCCGCCACGTACCGCTCAAGGAGCTTGCGCTGCTCCTCGTCGAGCGGATTCGAGGCGTCGACGGGCTTGCCCTCGTGTTCGGTGAGGGTGGCCCGCGCCCGCTGGAGGGCGCTGTTGACCGAGGCGACGGAGGTGTCGAGCAGCTCGGCGACCTCGCTCGCCCTCCAGGCCAGCACCTCGCGCAGGATCAGCACGGCACGCTGCTTGGGCGGCAGGTGCTGGAGCGCGGCGACGAACGCCAGGCGCACCGACTCCCGGGCCACCGCGGCCTCCGCCGGGTCGGCCACCGTCGGCAGGATGCGGCCGTCCGGCATCGGCTCCAGCCAGGTGTTCTCCGGCAGGGGGTTGAGCGCCGCCTGGGCGAGCGGTGTCGGGCCCGTCAGATCGACCGGACGGGCCCGCTTGTTCCCGGCGTTCAGCATGTCCAGGCAGACATTGGTGGCGATGCGGTACAGCCAGGACCGCAGCGAGGAACGCCCCTCGAACTTGTCGAAGTTGCGCCAGGCACGCACCAGCGTGTCCTGCACCGCGTCCTCCGCCTCGAAGGCCGAGCCGAGCATCCGGTAGCAGTAACCGGTCAGTTCGACCCGGTGTCCCTCCAGACGGCTGTCGATATCCGACGGCGCTGTCAGATCACTCATCGTTCCACCCCTGTTGTGCTGTGACACCACTCACTCCAGCACTTCGGAAGCTACCGCAGGCCACTGACAACGGGGGCGGGAAGTACCGAAGCCGCCCGGTTCCGGTCACGTTCCGGGCTTGCGCCCGTACACGTACACGTCGTCGCCGTTCCTCAGCAGATTCCAGTACGACTTGGCGTCGGCGGTACGCATGTTGACGCAGCCGTGCGACCCCGGCGGGTTCCACATCTTCACGCCCACGGCGTGGAAGGCCTGACCCCCGTCGAAGAACTGGGAGTACGGCATCGACACGTGGTAGAGCGACGAGACATGGTTGATGTGGCGCCAGTAGATCTTCTTCGCCCCGGTGCGGGTCTCGTACTTGTCCCGCCCGGTCCGTACCGGCACGGGGCCGAACTTCAGTTTGCTGCCGTCCTGGATCCAGCTCAGCTGCCGGGTCAGGTCCACGCATGCGATGCGCCCCTTGTTGGTGGGGCACTTCTTGTCCTTGTTCGGGTTCTTTCCGGCGGCCTTCTGGGCGGTGAGCGTCTTCATCGTCCGCCAGGTGACCGGGCCCGCGTACCCGATGGTGGGAGTGACCCCGTAGGTGCTCTGGAAGGACCGGATCGCCTTGCAGTCGGCCGCCGACTGCTTGCCGTCCACCGGCCGCTTCAGATACTTCTCGACCTGCTTCTGGTACGGCCCGGTGGACGACGTGCAGGACGCCGCCTGCGCCGAACCGCCGGTGGCCAGCACCAGCGCCGGTACCGCGGTCAGCCCCGCGACCGACAGCGCGAGCCCGCGCCGCAGCCGTGCTCCCCGTATGTTCCCCGCGACTCTCATGTACGCCAACTCCCCTTCGCGCGTCGTGCGGTGATTCCGCCTGCTAGACGCCCGTCGGGGAGTGGATGGTTGTGCGCCGGATGTATCGGTTCTGTACGGAGGCCGTGCCCCGGTCCGGCACGGCCTCCGTTTCTCAGTGCGGTACGGACGCCACCGGCACCGGCCGGCGCCGCTCGGCACGGGCGGCCCGCGTCCCGTACAGCGTGATCGAGACGACACCGAGGACCGCGAGCAGTCCCAGCGACACGGTCCCGGCCCAGCCGCCGGCGTGGAAGGCGACCGCGCCGAGCGTGCCGCCCGCGCTGGAACCCAGGTAGTACGCGGACTGGTAGAGCGCCGACGCCTGGGCGCGGCCCTTCGTCGCGGTGCGGCTCACGGACGAGGAGGCGACCGCGTGCCCGGCGAAGAAGCCCGCCGTGATCAGGACCAGACCGAGGAGCACGGCGGCCAGCTGGTCGGCGAGCGAGAGCAGCAGGCCGGCGGCCGTGGTGGAGACGGCCAGGTACAGCGCGCCCCGGCGGCCGAGCCGGGCGACCAGCTTGCCGGCCGCGGCGGAGGAGACCGTGCCGACGAGGTAGACCAGGAAGATCGAGCCGACGACGCCCTGCGGGAGGTTGAACGGGGCCTCCACCAGGCGGTAGCCGATCACCGTGTAGACCGCGCCGAACACCGTCATGAACAGCGCGCCGATCGCGTACAGCCGGCGCAGCAGCGGATCGGCGAGGTGTCCGCCGACGGTCTTCGCGAGGGCCTTCGGGTTCAGCGTCCCGGGGGTGAAGTTCCGCGCCCGGGGGATCATGAAGTGGAAGACGACCGCGCAGGCCACGGCCAGCACCCCGACCGCGCCGAGCGCCGCCCGCCAGCCCCACAGCTGGGCGATCCAGCCGGTGAGGATACGGCCGCTCATGCCGCCGATGCTGTTGCCGGCCACGAACAGCCCGATCGCGGCGACCAGTGCCTTCGGCCGTACCTCCTCGGCCAGATACGCCATCGCGGAGGCGGGCAGCCCGGCCAGTGCCGCGCCCTGGACGGCGCGCAGCGCGATCAGCCAGCCCAGCGAGGGGGCGAAGGGGACGAGCAGCCCGACCAGCACGGCGACCGTCAGCGAGGCGGTCATCATCTGCCGCCGTCCGAACCGCTCGGAGAGCGCGCTCATCGGCAGCACGCACAGCGCCAGTGCGCCCGTCGCCGCGGAGACCGTCCAGCTGGCCTGCCCGGCCGTGGCGCCGAGGGAGGCGGAGACGGCGGGCAGCAGGGCCTGCGTGGAGTAGAGAAGCGCGAACGTCGCGACACCTGCGGCGAAGAGCGCGAAGCTCATCCGGCGGTAGCCGGGGCGGCCCGGTTCGAGACGGTCCGGCGCGACGGAGCCGGCGGTGGCGGCGGGAGCGGCGACGGGGGACGGCTGGGGCGAGGCGGCCACGGTGAGCGTGGACGCCCCGGTACTGGCAGGAGGCATGCTTCGAAAGTAGGCTCTCCGGTTTCATGCGTCCAATGCACGAAGTGGCGATAATCAATCCCATGGTGCATGAACGCAGCTCACAGCCCCGGCTGTCACCCAGTAGTTACGAAGAAGACATTCGCGCCGTGCTCGCACCGCGACTGGCCCACTTCGAGGCGGTGGCCCGCCACGAGCACGTCACCCGCGCCGCGCAGGAGCTCGGCGTCCCGCAGTCGACGCTGTCGCGGGCGATGGTCAGGCTCGAACAGGACCTGGGAGTCGCCCTGTTCGCCCGCAAGGGCCGTACCGTCTCGCTCACCCCGGCGGGCCGCACCTTCCTCGGCTCCGCCGAGCGGGCCCTCGCCGAGGTCGAGAAGGCCGCCGACTCGGTACGGGCCGACGCAGACCCCGCCACCGGCAAGGTCGCCTTCGGCTTCCTCCACACCATGGGCTCGGAGACCGTCCCCGCCCTCCTGCGCGCCTTCCGCGCCGACCACCCCCGGGTCCGCTTCCAGCTCGTGCAGAACTACGGCGAGGCGATGATCGAGCGCCTGAGGGCCGGTGGCCTCGACCTCTGCCTCACCTCACCCGTCCCGGACGCCCCCGACCTCGTCGCCCGCCGCCTGGACGAACAGCGCCTGCGCCTGGTCGTCCCCGAGGACCACCGCCTCGCCGGCCGCCGCCGCATCCGCCTCGCGGAGGCCGCCGACGAAAAGTTCGTCACCCTGGAGCCGGGCTACGGCCTGCGGCGCATCACCGACGACCTCTGCGCCGAGGCGGGCTTCACCCCCCGGGTGGCCTTCGAGGGCGAGGAGGCGGAGACGCTGCGCGGCCTGGTCGCGGCCGGCCTGGGCGTGGCCCTGCTGCCGCCACCCGCCGTGCCCCGCCCCGGCGTCGTCGAACTCACCGTCACGGCCCCGAGGGCGGCCCGCGAGATCGGCGTCGCCTGGCTGGACGGCCACCCGGACACACCGCCGGTGGCCGCCTTCAAACGCTTCCTGCTGTCGAGGCGGGGGCACCTGCTGCCGGACTGACCAGAGCGCCCCGGAGCCGTGCCTATGATCGACTTCGGCCGGCCCGGAGCGTCTGACCTGCGCATCCCGTGCCGTCCGGTACCTGAGCACGCAAACGAGGGAGAGCACATGAAGAGCGCCGTACGCGGCCTGACGGCCGCCGCTGCCACCGCGGTCCTCGCCGGCGGCCTGACCGTCGCCCTGCCGGGCGCGGCGAGCGCCAACGACTACGGCTACACGTGCAAGAACTGGAAGACCGGCAGCTCCACATGGTCCGCCTCCTGCGCCGTGACACGCGGCAAGGCCCGCACCGTGACGGAGTGCTCCAACCGGACGGTCTACGGTGCCTGGGTCGGCAAGGGCAACTGGAAGTTCGGCGGCGACTGCGGCAAGTACGCGCTGCGGGCCTACGACGTCCAGTGGAAGAAGGCCTGACCTTCCTCTCGCGGCTCCGGCCGCGGTCCCGGCGGACCGCGGCGAGACCGCGCCCGGGGCCGGCGGGCACCCCGCGTGCCCGCCGGCCCACCGGCTCCCGTCAGGCCCGCAGCGACTTCCCGAACCCCGCCGCCAACGGCATCCGCAGCCCCAGCGGGGGCGGCGCGGCCAGGGCGTCGGCCACCGGGCGTGCGTAGGCCCGGCCGAACAACGATCCGCGGACGAAGTCCGCGGCCAGGGACATGACTTCGGCGCGGTGCTGGCGCAGCCCGTGGCCGTCCGAGTGGACCTCGAAGCGGCAGGTGTCGCGGTTGGTCTTCTTGGCGCGCTCGGCCAGCCGGAAGGACAGCTCGGGGTCGGTGCGGGCGTCGTTGGTGCCGTGGACGAGCAGCACGTGACGGCCCAGCAGATGCTTCACCGGCTCCGGTTCCTCCGCCCCGCTCCCGGGCAGCCAGGGGGCCATCGCCAGCACGGAGTCGACCGCCGCGTGGCCGCCCGCCCGGAGCGCGGCCCGGCCGCCCATGCCGTGGCCGGCCAGGCAGACGGGAACGTCGCCGTAGCGTCGTACGACCTCGTCCACCGCCCACTCGGCGTCCGCCGCGAGGTGTGCGTCGGTCGCGTTCCAGCCCCGGCAGCGGTAGCGCACCACATGCACGGCGAGCCCGTCCTCCTGGCCGGCGCGGGCCAGGGTGCGGGCCAGGGGGAGCTGGAGTGCGTAGGAGAGAGGGGAGGGGCGGCGGTGCGAGTCGGCCTCGCCGTCCGGGAGCAGCAGGACCACGCCGCTGACCGCGGTCGGAGCTCCGGCCGCCCTGACGGCCCGTCCCAGCCTTGCGGCGGGCAGGGGGAGTGCTCGCTGTGCCATCAGTTCTCCTTCGAGGGGGCCACCGCACCCGTACGTGTGAGGTTTGGGGAGCCGGGGGTTGATGTACCGGTGACGTTCGTATGGTCGTGTGGCTGTGGCTGGCTGTGGCTGGCTGTGGCCAGGAAGGTTCGCCGCTTCCCCGGCGTTGTGTGCGACCCCGGGCCGCGCGTCGTGCGGTGCCCGGAGTACCACCGCCCGGTCCGGGGCGGCCCGGTCGCGGCGCGCCCGGGCGAGCTGACCCGGCAGAAGGCCGACGCACGGGGGTGGGAGCGATCCGCGGACCCGTGTCCGCCTCCAGGGCGTCGGTCATGTCCGTGTGCATCGGCAGGGGCCCGTGCAGGGCCGGGTGAGGACGGGCGGCGTCGAGCGCGGGGACGCCGTCGGCACGTCGTCCCCGCCCGTGACGAAGTGCCCGGGGAGCCGCTGCCGTCCATCGGCACCGTGGCCGGCGGCGACATGGGCGTCACCCGCTTCCTGACCACCTCGGACGGCGCACACGTCACCACCCCGAAGTTCCTCGGCGGGGCGGCCGGGGAGCTGACCGGCGCACCTCGCGAAGGAGAACCGCGTCACCCGGGCCGAGTCCACCTGTACGGCGTGCGGCTTCACCGCCGGCGCGGACCACGCCGGCGCGACGAACGCCCTCGCCGGGGCGGCCGGGCGGGTCCTCCGCGACGTGGCCTGGCCACCGGCACAGGAGGCCTGTGCGTTTGCGCGTGGGTGGAGTCACGACAGAACAGTGTCAGAAGGCCGGGTGTACTCCACCTGTATTGGCGGTCACTGTTACGTATCGGCGAGCGACAATCTACGCGCGTAGGGATTAGAGTGCGCAGATGATGAGCCCGACCCTTCACGTGCCCGGCCAGGACCAGATCCGGCGTGCACCCAAGGTGCTTCTGCACGACCATCTCGACGGCGGCCTGCGTCCGGGGACGATCGTCGACCTCGCTCTCGCGAGCGGATACGAAGGACTGCCCGAGACCGAGCCCGACAAGCTCGGCATCTGGTTCCGCGAGGCGGCCGACTCCGGATCGCTGGAGCGCTACCTGGAGACGTTCGCCCACACCTGCGCCGTCATGCAGACCCGCGAGGCCCTGGTCCGGGTGGCCGCCGAGTGCGCCGAGGACCTGGCCGCGGACGGTGTCGTGTACGCCGAGGTGCGGTACGCCCCCGAGCAGCACCTGGAGGCCGGGCTGACCCTCGAAGAGGTCGTCGAGGCGGTCAACGAGGGCTTCCGCGAGGGCGAGCGGCGAGCCCGCCTGGACGGGAACCGGATCCGGGTGGGTGCCCTCCTCACCGCGATGCGGCACGCCGCCCGCTCCCTGGAGATCGCCGAGCTGGCCAACCGCTACCGCGACCAGGGCGTGGCCGGTTTCGACATCGCGGGCGCGGAGGCGGGCTTCCCGCCCACCCGGCACCTCGACGCCTTCGAGTACCTCAAGCGCGAGAACAACCACTTCACCATCCACGCGGGCGAGGCCTTCGGGCTGCCGTCGATCTGGCAGGCGCTCCAGTGGTGCGGCGCGGACCGGCTCGGTCACGGGGTCCGCATCATCGATGACATCGAGGTCGCCGAGGACGGCGGTGTGAAGCTCGGCCGCCTCGCCTCCTACGTACGGGACAAGCGCATCCCGCTGGAGCTGTGCCCGACCTCCAACCTCCAGACCGGCGCCGCCGCCTCGTACGCCGAGCACCCCATCGGGCTGCTGCGGAAGCTGCATTTCCGTGCCACCGTGAACACGGACAACCGGCTGATGAGCGGTACGAGCATGAGCCGTGAATTCGAGAAGCTGACCGAGACCTTCGGATACACGCTCGACGACATGCAGTGGTTCACCGTCAATGCGATGAAGTCGGCGTTCATTCCTTTTGATGAGCGTCTGGCGATGATCAACGATGTGATCAAGCCCGGATACGCCGAGCTGAAGTCCGAGTGGCTCTTCGAGCAGACCTCGGCGACCAGCGTTTCTTCCGCTTCCGTCGGCTGATCGACGCCCTTGCGCGGAAAGGCCGGGAAGTCGAATTTCCGGCCTTTCCCGGTGTGTCGGAATGTTTGTGGGAAGGGCGGTGGGACGACTACGTTTCGGAACCCCCACGTCCCTCTCCCCAAGGATGAATTTCACATGAAGCAGTCTGCTGCCAGGACTCTCGGCGTTGCCGCTCTCGGTGCCGCTTTCGCCGCCGCCGCGGGTACCGCCTCCGCCGCCGTGCTGCCGGCCGACGCCGCGGGCACCGCCCTGCCGGTGGCGACCACGGCACTGGGGACCGCGACCCAGAGCCTGCCGGTCCAGGAGACGACCACCAAGCTCCTGGGCACCGGCCAGCAGAAGCTCGTCGGCGGGGCCACCGCCCCGGTCAAGAGCCTGCTCGGCGGCCTGCCCGCGGGCGGCATGAAGACCAGCGGCCTGTCGGCCAACGGTCTTCCGCTCGGCGGCTGATCCCCGTACACGCCTGTGGGGCGGACACCCGGACCGGGTGTCCGCCCCACAGGCGTATCCATGTGCGCGAGGGTCACCAGTCGGTGGCCGACGAGGTCCTCTCGGACGGGAACAGCAGCCACAGCGCCAGGTAGAGCAGGAACTGCGGCCCCGGCAGCAGGCAGGAGACCAGGAAGATGACGCGCATGGTTCCCGCGGAGGTGCCGAAGCGCCTTGCCAGCGCTGCGCACACTCCGCCGATCATGCGTCCGTCACGGGGGCGGGCAAGTGCGGCCATGGTGGGCTCCTTCGCGAACCGTTGCTGAGGGAGCAGCTCCGTCGTGCTCCCGATGGCTCCATGGTGGCTCGGAGAACGGGGGCAAAGCGTCGCTCTACGGGGCGATCCCGACCCTGGGAATCGTCGGGGTCGCACCCTGACCCGTCTCGTCCCTGCGGTGGGGCACCGCCCCGGTCTCGTCCCCGGTGCGGCGTACCGCCCCGGCCCGCCCCTGCTTCCGGCGGCGCAGCCGCGCCCGGCACATGGGGACGACGAGCAGATGGGCGAGCGCCACACCGGCGGTGTTCAGCAGCAGCGAGTCGACGTCGACGACCTGTCCGGGCACTCCGGTCTGGGCCAGTTCGATGGTCGTGGAGATCAGTGACCCCGCCGCGACGGTGCGGGCCAGCGAGGCCCAGGGCGAGACGGTGACCCGGCCGCCGGCCATCGGCAGCAGTACGCCCAGCGGGGCGAGCAGCAACAGCCCCTCGCCGATCCGGCGGGTCGCCTCGACCGGGCCGAGGGACAGGTCGGCTCGGATGCCGGCGAGCGGCTGGAGATTCGAGGCGGTCGTCCAGGGCACGTCGAGGGGGCGCAGTGTCAGCCACCCGACGAGCAGCAGATGCGCGAGGAGGAGAGCTACCCCGGCCGCGCGGAAACGGATGACGGTTTGACCGTCCGAACCTTGACGCACGCCCCCCAAGACGCCGCGAACGGCAGGATCGGTTCCGCCGGGCCTGAATCCGGCCCGGCGGGCGTCCGACCGGCGCCGGAGGGCGGGCGGCCGGACCGGCGCGGGCCGGTCAGCCGCCGGTGCCCGCCACCGGCGTCGGGACGGTCTTCGGTCTCGCCTTCATCTCCGAGGTGCACAGATAGCCGCGCGGCGCGTAGTTCCCCGGCCCGCCGAGTACGACCGTGCCCTGCGGGGCGAGCGTCTTGCTCTCCGCGTACGTGCACACGATCTGCGCCAGCGCCTCGGACCGCAGGTCCTCCGGCTGTTCGCTCAGCCGCAGGGTGCCCTGCCGGTCACCGGGGCGGGCCGCGGCGACCCGCAGGTTCTTCGGTACGGCCGTGGAGTACCCGGCCCGCCGTTCCGCGGTCGGCGGCTTGCGGCGCAGTTCGTCCAGGAGCGCCTGCGCGACCGGCACCCGGTCCGAGCCGTTCCCGTCGGCCCGCACCGTGCGGTCCACCGTGACCAGCTGCGAGGAGCAGACCAGATAGATCTGTACGGGTATGCCCTTGAGGGCCTGTGTCGTGACGCTCTCCGCGGACATCGAGCACGGCACCTGGGACGGCGCGGCCCCGGCGTCCACCGGCACCGTGGTGGACCTGATCCCGCAGCCCGCGGCCAGCACGGCGCCGGCCACGGCCCCGGCCAGTGCCAGGGCCGAACGGCGCGCCCGGCGGTTGTCGCTGCCCATCACGTCGCGTCGCCCTCCTCGTCCCGGTCCCCGCTGTCGTGCCCGTCGGCGGAACGGGTGAGCTGCTCGGCATCGCGCGGAAGCCGCAGCACGAAGACCGCGCCGTCGCCGTCCGGCGAGTTCGCGGCCGTGATGTCACCGCCGTGGATGTGCGCGTTCTCCATGGCGATCGACAGGCCGAGACCGCTGCCCTCGGAGCGCGGGCGCGAGGCACTGGCCTTGTAGAACCGGTCGAAGACGTGCGGCAGCACATCCTCGGGGATACCGGGTCCGTGGTCGCGGACCTCGATGACGAGTTCGTCGCCCTCGGTCCGCACCGCGACCCGTACCGGCGAACCGCCGTGCTTGAGCGCGTTGCCGATCAGGTTCGCCAGGATCACGTCGAGCCGGCGCGGGTCGAGGCGGACCATCATGCCGCGCTCGGCGTCCAGGTCCACCGCGTCCAGCCAGGCGCGGGCGTCGATGCAGGCGGTGACCTGGTCCGCGACGTCGACGGTGTCCAGGACGAGCCGGGCCGTACCCGCGTCGAAGCGGGTGACCTCCATCAGGTTCTCCACCAGGTCGTTCAGACGCCGGGTCTCGCTCACCACCAGGCGCACCGCGGGCGCGATCATCGGGTCGAGGCTGTCCGCCTCGTCCTCCAGCACCTCGGTGACGGCGGTCAGCGCGGTGAGCGGGGTGCGCAGCTCGTGCGACATGTCGGCGACGAACCGCCGGCTCGCCTCGTCCCGTGCGCTCATGTCCGCGACCCGCTTCTCCAGCGAACTCGCGGTTCTGTTGAACGTACGGGAGAGATCGGCCAGTTCGTCCGTGCCGGAGACCACGAGCCGGGTGTCGAGCTTGCCCTCGCCGAGCTTGCGGGCGGCGTCGCCGAGCCGCTGCACGGGCCGCAGCACGGTGGTCGCCGCGGCCTGCGCGAGCAGCGCCGAGCCGATCAGCGCCAGCCCGGTGGCGATCCCCAGGGACCAGGCCAGGGAGTTGAGATCCTGCCGTTCCTGGTCGAGGGACTTCAGCATGTAGCCGGTCGGACCGCCGCCGATGATCTTCGTGCCGCCCACCAGGTACGGCGTGCCGCGGATGCTGGTCCGCTGCCAGAACAGGTGGTACTCGTACTTGTTGCCCGCTTCCAGCGGCTGCTTCTTGTTGACCGCCTTCTGGAGCGACAGCGGTACGTTGTCGAGCGTGAAGCTGTCCAGGTCGGAGTTGCCGACGATCGGCTTGCCGGTGTCGCGCTCGTCCACCAGCAGCACGCTGTAACCGGGCGAGCTGCTCGCCATCTGCACGGCGGCGTTCTGCAGGTCGTCCCTGGTGGGGTGGAGCGGCAGCGAGGCCGCCCGGCCCTGCATCTCCTGACGGAAGTCCCCGAGCGCGGAGTCCTGGGTGCGGGTCAGCACGGCCTCGCGGTTCAGCCAGTACGCGATCCCCGACGCGGACACCGCGGCGGTCAGAGCGACCAGCGCGAACACCACGACGAGACGCAGTCGCAGACTGGTCCAGCGAAGCCCGGTGAGCAGACTCCGTTTGACGGCATTGCTCACTGAGGCGAGTCCAGCCGGTAGCCCACACCCCGGACGGTGCGGATCAGTGTCGGCGAGGACGGCACGTCCTCCACCTTGGCCCGCAGCCGCTGCACGCACGCGTCGACCAGCCGGGAGTCACCGAGGTAGTCGTGCTCCCAGACCAGCCGCAGCAACTGCTGCCGCGACAGGGCCTGGCCCGGGCGGCGGCTCAGCTCCAGCAGGAGGCGCAGCTCGGTCGGCGTGAGCTGCAGATCCTCCCCGTTCTTGGTCACGGTCATCGCGGAACGGTCGATCACCACGTTCCCGAAGGACGCGGAGTCGGTGGATTCGCGTTCACCGCGGCGCAGCACCGCGCGGATGCGGGCGTCGAGCACCCGGCCCTGCACGGGTTTCACCACATAGTCGTCGGCACCGGACTCCAGCCCGACGACGACGTCGATGTCGTCGCTGCGGGCGGTCAGCAGAATGATCGGCAGCTGGTCGGTGCGCCGGATACGCCGGCACACCTCGAAGCCGTCGATACCGGGCAGCATCACATCCAGCACGATCAGGTCCGGCCGCTGCTCACGCAGCAGTTTCAGGCCGTCCTCTCCTGTCGCCGCAGTGGCCACACGGTGGCCCTGGCGCGACAGCGAGAGTTCGAGGGCCGTGCGGATGGCGTCGTCGTCCTCGATCAGCAACAGGAAAGGCACGCTGGTCATTCTGACCCATGGCAGAGCCTCAGTTCGACAGTTGGGGCCGACTCATACCTCCGGCACGCCCTCGGCGCACGGACGGCAGGCCCTGTGACAGGCCTGTGACAGTCGGCGGACAGCGTCATGAAACTGCCCCGGCAAGCTCATTGGCACAAGGAACGGACGGACTCCACCGATGGGGGGCGCGAGATGAACGCAACTCACAGCATCACCGCAAGCGCAGTTGTCACGCGTCTCCACGACGTCGGCCGGGGCACCGAGAAGTCCGGCGCCGGGAATGGACGGGGGTGCGTTCGTGGCGCCGGGCGTCAGCACCCGTCGTACATGACGGTGGTTGACGTGCCCGTGGGGGGCAACGGGGGGAACAACGGGGGCAAGGCGTACGGGGAGGGCACGGAGGAACGGACGGTCCCGGCGCAGGGCGAGGACGCCGAAGCGGCGTTCACGGCCTACGTCCAGGAGCGCCGCGCCTCCCTGTACGCGACCGCCTACCACCTGACCGGCGACCGGTTCGAGGCCGAGGACCTGCTGCAGAGCGCCCTGTTCTCGACGTACCGGGCGTGGGACCGGATCAGTGACAAGGCGGCGGTCGGCGGCTATCTGCGCCGCACCATGACCAATCTTCACATCAGCGCCTGGCGCAGGCGCAAGCTCAACGAGTACCCGACCGAGGAGCTGCCGGAGACGGCGGGCGACACGGACGCGATGCGCGGCACGGAACTGCGCGCCGTGCTCTGGCAGGCGCTGGCGCGGCTGCCGGAACTCCAGCGCACGATGCTGGTCCTCCGTTACTACGAGGGCCGCACCGATCCGGAGATCGCGGCCATCCTCGACATCAGTGTCGGCACGGTGAAGTCCAGCATCTGGCGGTCGCTCCGCCGGCTGCGCGAGGACGAGGTCCTCAGCTTCGGCCGTGACGAGGAGGAGTCCTTCGGCGAGCTGGTGGCCTGAGGCGAGGGGGGAGCACGGGGGAACACGGGGGCGCTGCTTCGGGGGAGGCGGCGCAGTACGGGGGAATTGCTGCGGGGTCGGACGGGCCGGGGGGGCCTGTCCGACCCCGTTCGCGTGTGTACGGGGCGGGCCCGCTATGCCGTCCCGCGTGCCGCGGGCGCCCGCCGGCAGCGGCCCGCCGCCGCCGCGGCCAGCCGGCCCAGGGCCTCTTCCTTGCCGCAGGGGTGCGCGCCCAGCGCCGTCTGCCGCGCCACGATCCGCCGCTCCGCCCGCATCAGTCGCCACCCGCGCCGCAGCAGGAACAGCACCGACTTGCGTCCTTCGCGCAGGTCCCGCAGCAGCCGGCGGCGGAACGTCGTCGTCGGACGGCCGCGCAGGCAGAGCGCGTCCGCCAGGACGCCCAGCTCCTGGCACCGCTCGACTATGTCCGCCGCGAAGATCCCCTCGGCCACGAACAGCGGCGTGCGCTCGATGTGGAGGGCCTCCCGGTCGACCCGGGAGCTGGTGGAGATGTCGTAGACCGGGACGTGGGTGCGGCCCGTGCGGCAGAGTTCCTCGATCGCGGCGACCGCGGCGTCGGCGTCCCAGGACTGCGCGGAGTCCCAGTCGATGTCCGTGCTGCCGGGGACGAGCGGCAGCGTGGGGTCGTCGCCCTCCTTGTAGAAGTCGTCCAGGCGCAGCACCGGCAGGTCGGTGCGGGCGGCGAGGGAGGACTTGCCGGAGCCGGAAGGGCCCGCGAGCAGCACCACGCGGGTCGGGATCGGTTGGGAATTCACAGAACATGAGTGTGAGGCATTGACCCGCGCAGGGGATCCCCCGGTGCCCGTGTTGGTATCGAGCATCACACCTCAACTACTCTACGCACTCAGTTGATTACTCGATCGTCTCGATCAGGTGGGAACTCCATGGCACGTCATGCACTTTCCAGGTCCCGGCGCCGCGCTCTGCTGAGGGCAGGTCTGACCGTCACCGCGGTGGGTGCCGCGCTCGGTGCGGGGGGTGCGGCGGCCCAGGCGGCGCCGCTGCCCCATGTGCCGGTCGTGGGCGCCGACACCAGCCTCGGCGAGGCCGGGGACGCCGCCGGGGGCGCGGTGACCGGCGCGCTCGGCCACTCGCTCCGCAACGGCATCGCCCCGGTGACGCATCTGCGGCTCGACCCGCTGGCCGGTACCGGCACGGATCCGCTGGACAACACGGTGGGTACACGGCTCGCCGACTTCAAGCCGGTGTCCACGGCCGCCGTCACCGACCCGCTGACCAGCGGCGGTGCGCTGAAGGACCTGCCGCTGGCCGGGCCGGTGGTGCAGGCGCTGCACGGCGGCTGAGCGGCGGGCGACGGCCTGTTCCGCCGGGGTGCCGGAGGAACGGGCCGTCGCCGTGCGGGGACCGGGTCAGTACGAGGAGCCGGAGACGCCCAGGGCGCCCGTCGGGTGCCAGACCGTCTTGGTCTCCAGGAAGGCCGTCAGGCGGTGGGTGCCCGGGTCGGCCGTCCAGTCCGCGGCGCCACCGTCCACAGGTTGTGGACGAAGGACGCGCTTCAGGTTGTCCGCCGCCGCGATCTCCAGCTCCTTCGCCAGCGCGGCGTCGGCGCCCGTGAGGTCGATGGCGTTGACGTCCTGGTGGGAGGCGAGCGGGGCGGCGATCTCCGCGGTCTTCCCGGACAGGATGTTGACCACTCCGCCCGGCAGGTCGGAGGTGGCCAGCACCTCGCCCAGCGAGAGCGCGGGCAGCGGGGAGTCCGCCGAGGCGATGACGACGGTCGTGTTGCCGGTCGCGATCACCGGGGCGATCACCGAGACCAGGCCCAGGAACGAGGACTCCTGGGGCGCCAGGACCGTGACCACACCGGTCGGCTCGGGCGTGGACAGATTGAAGAACGGGCCCGCGACCGGGTTCGCCCCGCCCACGATCTGGCCGATCTTGTCGGTCCACCCGGCGTACCAGACCCAGCGGTCGATCGCGGCGTCGACGACGGCCGCCGCCTTGGACTTCGACAGGCCCTCCGCGTCCGCCACTTCCCGTACGAACTGGTCCTTGCGGCCCTCCAGCATCTCCGCGACGCGGTAGAGGATCTGGCCGCGGTTGTACGCGGTCGCTCCCGACCAGCCGCCGAACGCCTTGCGGGCGGCCACGACCGCGTCGCGCGCGTCCTTGCGGGAGGACTGGGGGGCGTTCGCCAGCCACTTGCCCTTCGAGTCCGTCACCTCGTACACCCGGCCGCTCTCGGAGCGGGGGAACTTGCCCCCGACGTACAGCTTGTAGGTCTTGAAGACGCTCAGACGGTTATCGGACATCGAGGTACGCCTCCAGGCCGTGACGGCCGCCTTCGCGGCCGAAGCCCGACTCCTTGTAGCCGCCGAAGGGCGAGGTCGGGTCGAACTTGTTGAACGTGTTGGCCCAGACGACGCCCGCCCGGAGCTTGTTCGCCACCGCGAGGATGCGGGAGCCCTTCTCCGTCCAGATGCCGGCCGAGAGGCCGTACTGGCTGTTGTTGGCCTTGGCGACCGCCTCGTCGGGCGTGCGGAACGACAGCACCGACAGCACCGGGCCGAAGATCTCGTCGCGGGCGATGGTGTGCGCCTGGGTGACGTTGGTGAACAGCGTCGGGGCGAACCAGTAGCCGGCCGAGGGGAGTTCGCAGGGGGCGCTCCAGCGTTCGGCGCCCTCCGCCTCGCCCGTCTCGGCGAGTGCGGTGATCCGGGCGAGCTGCTCCGCGGAGTTGATCGCGCCGATGTCGGTGTTCTTGTCCAGCGGGTCGCCGAGCCGGAGTGTGGACAGCCGGCGCTTCAGCGCGTCCAGCACCTCGTCCTGGACCGACTCCTGGACCAGGAGCCGCGAGCCCGCGCAGCAGACCTGGCCCTGGTTGAAGAAGATGCCGGTGACGATGCCCTCGACGGCCTGGTCGACCGGGGCGTCGTCGAAGACGATGTTGGCGCCCTTGCCGCCCAGTTCGAGGGTGACCCTCTTGTCCGTACCGGCGATCTGGCGGGCGATCGCCTTGCCGACCGCGGTCGAGCCGGTGAAGGCGACCTTGTTCACGTCCTCGTGGGCGACGAGCGCGGCGCCCGCGTCGCCGTACCCGGTGAGGATGTTCACGACACCGTTGGGCAGGCCCGCCTGGCGGCAGATGTCCGCGAAGAACAGCGCGGAGAGCGGGGTCGTCTCGGCGGGCTTGAGGACCACCGTGTTGCCGGTGGCGAGCGCCGGGGCGATCTTCCACGCGAGCATGAGCAGCGGGAAGTTCCACGGGATGACCTGGCCCGCGACACCGAGCGGGCGCGGGTTCGCGCCGTAGCCGGCGTGGTCCAGCTTGTCGGCCCACCCCGCGTAGTAGAAGAAGTGCGCCGCGACCAGCGGGAGGTCCGCGTCGCGGGTCTCCTTGATCGGCTTGCCGTTGTCGAGGGTTTCGAGGACGGCGAGCTCGCGGCTGCGCTCCTGGATGATCCGGGCGATCCGGAAGAGGTACTTGGCGCGCTCGGAGCCGGGCAGCGCCGACCACTTCTCGAACGCCTTGCGGGCCGCCTTCACGGCCCGGTCGACGTCGGCGGCGCCGGCCTGCGCGACCTCGGAGAGCACCTCTTCGCTGCTCGGCGAGACGGTCTTGAAGACCTTGCCGTCGGCCGCCTCGGTGAACTCGCCGTCGATGAACAGCCCGTACGAGGGGGCGATGTCGACGACCGAGCGCGACTCGGGAGCGGGGGCGTACTCGAATGCAGATGCCATGGGGATCAGTCCACCGTCACGTAATCGGGGCCGGAGTAACGGCCGGTGCTGAGCTTCTGGCGCTGCATCAGCAGATCGTTCAGCAGGCTGGAGGCGCCGAAGCGGAACCAGTGGTTGTCCAGCCAGTCCTCGCCCGCGGTCTCGTTCACCAGCACCAGGAACTTGACCGCGTCCTTGGACGTACGGATGCCGCCTGCCGGCTTCACCCCGATCTGCACACCGGTCTGCGCGCGGAAGTCGCGCACGGCCTCCAGCATCAGCAGGGTGTTCGCGGGCGTGGCGTTCGTCCCGACCTTGCCGGTCGAGGTCTTGATGAAGTCGGCGCCGGCCAGCATGCCGAGCCAGGAGGCGCGGCGGATGTTGTCGTACGTGGACAGCTCGCCGGTCTCGAAGATCACCTTCAGGCGGGCGTCGGGGCCGTCGGCCCGCGCACACTCCGCCTTCACGGCGAGGATCTCCTCGTACACCTTCAGATAGCGGCCGGAGAGGAAGGCCCCCCGGTCGATCACCATGTCGATCTCGTCGGCCCCGGCGGCCACGGCGTCGCGGACGTCCGCGAGCTTCACGTCGAGCGCGGCGCGGCCGGCGGGGAAGGCCGTCGCCACCGACGCCACCTTCACACCGGAACCGGCCAGCGCGGCGACGGCGGTCGCCGCCATGTCGGGGTAGACGCAGACCGCCGCGGTGCGCGGGGTCGTGCGGTCGGTCGGGTCGGGGTTGACGGCCTTGGCGGCGAGGGCCCGGACCTTGCCCGGGGTGTCCGCGCCTTCCAGCGTCGTCAGGTCGATCATCGAGATGGCCAGGTCGATGGCGTAGGCCTTGGCCGTCGTCTTGATCGAACGGGTGCCGAGGGACGCGGCGCGCGCTTCGAGGCCGACGGCGTCGACGCCGGGCAGCCCGTGCAGGAAGCGGCGCAGCGCACTGTCGGACGCGGTCGCGTCGGCGAATGCGGGAGCTGTGGTGGGCATGGTCACCAGAGGAGCATATCTACGCGCGTAGCGACCTGTACAGGGGGACCACCTCTCCGCGCGGGGCGCGGTCCGCCGGGCGGCACCGTGCCCCGGTCAGGCAGAATCGGGCCCATGACGAGCCCCACACCACCCGCCGAGCCGGTCTACGCCGACCGGACCTTCCGCTCGCCCGCCGGGATCGTCGGGGGCGTCCTGCTGCTTCTGCTCATCCTCTGGATCGGCGGGGACGCCACGATCCGAGGGAACGGCCGGGTGCCGTGGCTGGCGCTGGCGGGGATGCTGACCTCGGTGCCGCTGGTCGTCGCGTTCACGCTGCGGCCCGTCGTGCTCGCCAACGACCGGCGCATCCGGATCCGTAACCCGTTCCGGACGATCACCATGCCGTGGACCGAGGTCTCCGATCTGCGGGCCGGGTATTCGAGCGAGCTGTTCACCGAGGGCGGCGCCAAGTACCAGCTGTGGGCGGTGCCGGTCTCGCTGCGACAGCGCAAGAAGGCGGCCCGGCAGCAGTCCCGGCGGTCGCTGGACGACCCGTACGACCGCACGTCCGTGCAGGCCGATGTGCGCGACACCCGGGCCCGGACGGCGTCGGCCGACCAGACCATGGCCGATCTGCGCGAGCTGGCGGAGCGGGCGAGGACGGGCGGAGCGGGCGCTGCCGCGGGGTCCGCGGAGCCGTCGGTGTCGGTGCGCTGGGCGTACGAGGTGATCGCTCCGGCGGTGGTGGGCGCGGTGCTGCTCGTGGTGCTCCTCGCGACCGGCTGAGGCCTTGGTCCGGTGAGGCCCGCACCGTGCCGGTGCGGGCTTCACCCTTGTTCCGGGGCCTACTTGACGTCGACGTAGTCCCCGCCGGCGGTCGCGCCGCCCGTCGTGGACGTCTCGCCGAAGGTCCAGCGCCAGTAGCCGTCCGCGGACGCCTTGACCGTGGTCCTCAGGTTGCCCGAGGAGTTCGCCTTGACGATCTTCACCGTGGAGTAGGCGCTGGTGCCCGCCTTGCGGAACTGCAGCTTCGCCGACTTGGAGCCGTAACCGGTGTAGGTGTGCTTCACCCAGTCGGCGCGCGTGAGCCGTCCGGTCACGGTGAGGGTCCTGCCCTTGGCCACCGGCTCGGGGGAGGCGTTGACGGTCGCCCGCGCCGCACGCTTGACCTGCGCCGTGCCGAGGGCGGGCAGGTACTCCTGGCTCTTCGGCTGACCGTTCGCACCCCAGATGCGTGCGGCCGCGCCGACCTTCCAGGTCGTGGCGTCGTTGTTCGAGTCCAGGGTGTAGCGCGGCTCGATGTACAGCTCGCCCTTGCAGTCGGCGGCGCGCGAGCCGTCCTCGTAACAGGTCATGCTGCTCAGGTAGATGCCGCCGTCGTCGGCACCCTTGCCCGCGGTGGTGTCGTGGTACAGGTACGGACTTGCCTCCACGTCGGAGAGCGAGTGGCCCGCGGACCAGGTGACGTGGAAGCTGACACCGGGGAGTTTCTCCTCGGTCGTGCCCACGACGACGGGCCTGCCCGAGTTCACGACCATCTTCGACACCTTGATGCCGGTGTCGGCGGCTTCCGCGGCCGGGGCGGTGAACGCCGCAAGGGCGAGCGCTCCCGCGAGGGCGGCCACGGTGCCGGTTCTGCCTGTGCGCATGCACGGCCTCTCACTGGTAGGTATGCGAGTCGCCGCAGACTACCGCCCGGCGCCGGGCGGAACGCCCCCGTGCATGCCGGGCGCACGAGAGGCGACTTCCGTGCGAAAGCCGACCGCTGCGGTGGTTTCGGGTCCCGGCGGTCCTGCCGCTCTCCACGCATCGCGGGTGCCGCCCGGCTTCCGGAGCGGGCGGCGGGGGTGGGGCGGGACGACGGACGGCGGCGGTTCCGGCAGAGCGAGCGGACGCCACCGGCGCGCGCTGAGCGGTCTCCGTCCGGTTCGCGGTGACCGCAAGGTCATGGACCGGCCCTCCACGCGCCGGAGGTCACCGCACTCATCGGCTGCGGCACGTCGGCGTTCCTGCGCATCCTCGACCGGACGCACGAACCGACCGGCTCCGCCGCCCGCCCGGCCGGGTCCTGCCGGGCGGCGAGGACATCCACGACCGCGGCCGCCGCATCACCCGTGCCCGCCGCGAGATCGGCATGGTCTTCCGGAAACCCGACCGCTCCCCGCCATGCCCCTGTACGACAACGTCCTCGCGGGCCTGGAACTCAACGGCATCAAGGCGGCCAGGGACAGCCGGGACGACCTCGTCGAGGAGTGCCTGACCAGGGCGGGCCTGTGGCGCGAGGCCGAGGACCGGCTCCGCCGGCCCGGTGGCGCGCTCTCCGGCGGACAGCAGCAACGCCCGTGCATCGCCCGGTTGTTGACGGTACGCACCCGGGTGCTGTCGATGGACGAATCCTGCTCCGCCCTCGACCCGGCCTCCACCCGCCGGATCGAGGAGACCACCGCCGGCCTCGGGGCGGAGGTCACCATCGTGATCGTCACGCACACCATGCAGCAGGCGGCGCGGGTCCCCGGCCACTGCGCGTTCTTCCTCGCCGAACAGGGCACGCCCGGCATCGTCGTCGAACACGGTCCGACCGGCGGGACGTTCGGCTCCCCGCGGGACCCCCGGACCGCCGACTACGTGAACGGCCGCTTCGGATGACGCCCCGGGGTCCCGCGCCGACTGCCCCGCTCCCGCTCAGATCCCGGCCGCGGCCGCCAGGTCGCGCTTGATCCCGGCGAGCAGCTCCGCACCCTTAACACGGGCCGCCGGCAGCTCGTCCGCCGAACCGACCGGCACCACGACCTCCAGATAGCACTTGAGCTTCGGCTCGGTGCCGCTCGGGCGCACGATCACCCGGGCGCCCCGCAGGTGGTAGCGGAGCCCGTCGGTGGGCGGCAGCTGCTCCGTGCCCCGCGCCAGGTCCTCGGCGGAGGTGACGGCGAGGCCCGCGAGCGCGGCCGGCGGCTGCTCGCGCAGCCGCGCCATGGCGTCGGAGATGACCGACAGGTCCTTCACCCGGACCGAGAGCTGATCGGTGGCGTGCAGTCCGTGGGCGACCGCGAGGTCGTCGAGGAGATCGAGGAGCGTACGCCCCTGCTCCTTGAGCACGGAGGCGAGCTCGGCGATGAGCAGCGCGGCCGTGATCCCGTCCTTGTCGCGCACGCCCTCGGGGTCGACGCAGTAGCCGAGCGCCTCCTCGTACCCGTACCGCAGCCCCTCCACCCGGGCGATCCACTTGAAACCGGTCAGCGTCTCCTCGTAGCCGTTGCCCGCCTTCTCGGCGATCCGGCCGAGCAGCGAGGACGAGACGATCGACTCGGCGAAGACACCGATGGCGCCCCGGTCGACCAGATGGGCGGCGAGCAGCGCCCCCACCTCGTCGCCGCGCAGCATCCGCCAGCCGCCCTCGGTACCGGGGTCCGGGACGGCGACGGCGCAGCGGTCGGCGTCCGGGTCGTTGGCGATGACGAGGTCGGGGTCCGCGCGGCGCGCGGTCGCGAAGGCGAGGTCCATCGCGCCGGGCTCTTCCGGGTTGGGGAAGGCGACGGTCGGGAACGCCGGGTCGGGCTCGGCCTGTTCGGCGACGAGCACCGGCGCGGGGAACCCGGCCCGGTCGAACGCGGCGGTCAGCACGGACGTGCCGACCCCGTGCATGGCGGTGTACACGACCCGGGCGGTACGCGGCGACCCGGCGGCGAGCACGGCGTCCGTGCGGGCCAGATAGGCCGCAAGGACCTCCTCGCCGAGGACCTCCCAGCCGTCGTCGGGGCGGGGCACGCCGTCGAGCGGGCCGACCGCGGCGATCGCGTCGGCGATCTCGCCGTCCGCCGGCGGGACGATCTGCGAGCCGTCGCCGAGATAGACCTTGTAGCCGTTGTCCCGCGGCGGGTTGTGGCTGGCGGTCACCTCGACGCCCGCGACGGCGCCCAGGTGCCGTATGGCGTACGCGAGCACGGGGGTGGGGAGCGGGCGGGGGAGCACCGCCGCCCGCAGGCCCGCGCCGGTCATCACGGCCGCGGTGTCGCGGGCGAAGTCGGCGGACTTGTACCGGGCGTCGTACCCGATGACGACGAGGCCGCCGCCCTGCCCCTGCGCCCTCAGGTACGCGGCGAGCCCGGCCGCCGCGCGGATGACGACGGAGCGGTTCATCCGCATCGGCCCGGCCCCCAGCTCACCGCGGAGCCCGGCGGTGCCGAACTGCAGGGTGCCGGCGAACCGTGCGGCGAGCTCGTCGAGATCCTCGGCCTCGATGAGTCCGGCGAGCTCCTCGCGGGTCTCGGGATCGGGGTCCTCCGCGAGCCATGTCCTGGCCCGCGCGATGAGGTCCTGCAGCACGGTGTCCGCCTTTCTGCGGTGTAGGGGTCCGGCCCCGCGGGTGTGCGGGGGCGCGGGGTCTCAGATCCGGTCGAGCACCCGGGCCAGCAGCGAACCCATCCGGGTCGCCGAGTCCCGCCCCGCCTGCAGCACCTCTTCATGGTTGAGCGGCTCCCCGCTCAGCCCGGCCGCGAGGTTGGTGACCAGCGAGATGCCCAGCACCTCGGCACCGGCCTCGCGCGCGGCGATGGCTTCGAGCACGGTGGACATGCCGACCAGGTCGCCGCCCATCACACGGACCATGTTGATCTCGGCCGGCGTCTCGTAGTGCGGGCCGGTGAACTGCACGTACACGCCCTCTTCGAGCGTCTCGTCGATCTCCTTGCACAGCGCGCGCAGCCGCGGCGAGTACAGGTCGGTCAGGTCGACGAAGTTGGCGCCGACGATCGGGGAGGCCGCCGTCAGGTTGATGTGGTCGCTGATGAGCACCGGCTGACCGGGGCGCATGCCCTCGCGCAGACCGCCGCAGCCGTTCGTCAGGACGACGGTCCCGCACCCGGCCGCGACGGCGGTACGGACCCCGTGCGCCACGGCGGCGACGCCCCGGCCCTCGTAGAAGTGCGTGCGGCCGAGGAAGACCAGGACACGCTTCTCGCCGATCCGGTACGAGCGGATCGTGCCGCCGTGCCCCTGTACGGCGGGTGCCGGGAACCCGGGCAGCTCGGTCACCGGGAACTCGGCCTCCGGAGTGCCGAGCGCATCGCCCGCGGGTGCCCAGCCGGAGCCCATCACGAGCGCGACGTCGTGGGTCTCGGCACCGGTCAGCTCGCGCAGGCGGGCGGCGGCGTCGGAGGCGGCGGCGTACGGGTCGCCCTGGATCTGGTCCGGAATAACTGATGCGTTCACGCGGATGAGGGTAACCGCTGATTCCCTACGCGCGTAGATGCCCTTGCGCAGAGACTGCGCGCACTTGCTCGTACTTTCACACAAAAGCGCTGGTCGGCAGGTCAGCAGGGGCGCTTGCGCAGTTCCATCACATAGTCGTGCGGCGCGCCCGCGGACTCCGCCGCGTCGGCGATCTCACCCAGATAGCGGGCGGACGGCAGGCCGCCCTCGTACCCGTTCAGCACATACATCCAGGCCGGCTCCTCGCCGTCCAGGGTGTGCACCCGCACCCGCATCCGGCGGTAGATGTCGAGCCCGACACCCTCCCACCGGTCCATGGAGTCCTCGTCCATCGGAGCCAGGTCGTACAGCGCCACGAAGACCTGGGAACGGGGGGCCTCCACCACCGTGGCGAGCGCGCCCTCCCAGCCCATCTGCTCCCCGCCGAAGGTCAGCCGCCAGCCGTTGAGCCAGCCGGTGCCGCGCAGCGGGGAATGCGGTGCGCGGCGCGTCATCAGCCGCGCGTCGAGGTTGCCGGCGTACGCGGCGTAGAGCGACATGGGTTCGAGGGTACGGGAGGTGACGGGGAGAACGTCGACTCCGGTGCGGAAGACCACTCAGAGGGTTCCGCTTCCCGCTCCCGGGCCCCGGCGCGCACGCCCCGGCGCACGTATGGAGGGCCCCGGGGCGAAGCACCTTGGCGCGTGCGGGACAATGAAGTACGTACTGCATTCCCCCGGGGCGCTCCCCCGGACCCCCGGCCGGGGCAGCAGACGGCCGCGGGATGACATACGCGAGGCGGACTTTTCGTGACCCGGATCGTGATCATCGGCGGCGGACCCGGCGGCTACGAGGCGGCACTGGTGGGCGCCCAGCTCGGCGCGGAGGTGACCGTCGTCGACTGCGACGGCCTCGGCGGCGCGTCCGTGCTCACCGACTGCGTGCCCTCGAAGACCCTCATCGCGACGGCGGAGGTGATGACCACCTTCGACTCCTCGTACGAGGAACTGGGCATCATCGTCGCCGACGACACCCCTTCCGTCGAGCAGGCCGCCCGTGTGGTCGGCGTCGACCTGGGCAAGGTCAACCGACGGGTGAAGCGCCTGGCGCTCGCCCAGTCCCACGACATCACCGCCTCCGTCACCCGCGCCGGCGCCCGCGTGATGCGCGGCCGCGGCCGTCTGGAGGGTCTCCAGGCCGCCGACGGCTCCCGCAAGGTCGTGGTGACCGCCGCCGACGGCACCGAGGAGACGCTCACCGCCGACGCCGTGCTGATCGCGACCGGCGGCCACCCCCGCGAGATAGAGGGTGCGCTCCCCGACGGCGAGCGCATCCTGAACTGGACCCAGGTCTACGACCTCGACGAGCTGCCCGAGGAGCTCATCGTGGTCGGCTCCGGCGTGACCGGTGCCGAGTTCGCGGGCGCCTACCAGGCGCTCGGCTCGCGCGTCACCCTCGTCTCGTCCCGCGACCGGGTGCTGCCGGGCGAGGACCCGGACGCCGCCGCCGTCCTGGAGGACGTCTTCCGGCGCCGCGGCATGAACGTCATGGCCCGCTCCCGCGCACAGGCCGCCAAGCGTGTCGGCGACCGGGTCGAGGTCACCCTCGCCGACGGCCGGGTCATCTCCGGTTCGCACTGCCTCATGGCGGTCGGAGCGATCCCGAACAGCGCGGGCATGGGCCTGGAGGAGGCCGGGGTCCGGCTCAAGGAGTCCGGCCACATCTGGACCGACAAGGTCTCCCGCACCAGCGCCCCGGGCGTGTACGCGGCCGGTGACGTCACCGGGATCTTCGCCCTCGCCTCGGTCGCCGCCATGCAGGGCCGGATCGCGATGTACCACTTCCTCGGCGACGCGGTGGCCCCGCTGGACCTGAAGACGGTCTCCTCGAACGTCTTCACCGACCCCGAGATCGCCACCGTCGGCTACACCCAGGCCGACGTCGACGCCGGAAAGATCGACGCCCGGGTCGTCAAGCTGCCGCTGCTGCGCAACCCGCGCGCCAAGATGCAGGGCATCCGCGACGGCTTCGTCAAGATCTTCTGCCGCCCCGGCACCGGCATCGTGGTCGGCGGCTGTGTCGTCGCGCCGCGCGCGAGCGAACTCATCCACCCCATCTCGATCGCGGTCGACAACAATTTGACGGTGGAACAGATCGCAAACACCTTCACCGTGTACCCGTCCCTGTCGGGTTCGATCGCGGAAGTGGCCCGGCAGTTGCACACCCGTAAGCGCACGGGCGAGGCGTAAGCGCCTCCGGTCACCCCGGAGAACCCCGGCAACTTCCGGCGAGTCCCGGCAACTCGGGCGGTCCGGTGACCGCCGTCCGGTCAGTACAGAACAACAACGGGGCCGCCTATATCACTTGGCGGCCCCTTGTATGTACAACTTCCGTTATTCGGCGCAAACTGCTGAAAACACTCGGGCGGTCACGTTACTGTCAGTTTCGTGTTCGCTGCAGAACGTCGTCAGTTGATCCTCGAAATGGTGCGTGCCAACGGGGCGGTATCGCTCCGTGAGCTCGCCCGCGTCGTCCAGACCTCCGAAGTGACCGTACGGCGGGACGTGCGGGCACTGGAGGCAGAAGGACTCCTCGACCGCCGGCACGGCGGTGCGGTACTGCCGGGCGGTTTCACGCGGGAGTCCGGCATTCCGCAGAAATCCCATCTCGCCACCGCGGAGAAGACGGCCATCGCCGACCTGGCCGCCGGTCTCGTCGAAGAGGGCGAGGCCATCGTCGTCGGCGCCGGTACGACCACGCAGGAGCTGGCCCGCCGGCTCGCGCGGATCCCCGGCCTGACGGTCGTCACCAACTCCCTCCTGGTCGCCCAGGCGTTGGCCCATGCCAACCGGGTGGAGGTGGTGATGACCGGCGGCACACTGCGCGGTTCCAACTACGCCCTGGTGGGCAGCGGCGCCGAGCAGTCCCTCCAGGGCCTGCGGGTCTCGCGCGCGTTCCTCTCCGGGAGCGGGCTCACCGCGGAGCGCGGCCTCTCCACGTCCAACATGCTCTCCGCGAGCGTGGACCGCGCGCTGGTGCAGGCCGCCGCGGAGGTGGTGGTCCTGGCCGACCACACCAAGCTCGGCTCCGACACCATGTTCCAGACGGTGCCCACGGACCTCATCACCCGCCTGGTGACGGACGAGCCCCCCGGCCACGACGACCGTGCCGCCACCGAGCTCCAGGCCCTGGCGGACCAGGGCGTACAGATCGCGGTGGCCGGTTCGGGCGGCGGCGGCCCCGCAGCGGCCGAGCCACTCCCGCACGGTCGTCAGGGCCGTCGCGACCTGCCGCTGCCCGGACAGCGCCGTACGCACGGGGGCGGCCCCGGATCCCCGGGCCCGCAGCAGCTGCGGAGCGCCGCGTCCCTGACGGAGCAGGGCCAGGGCCCCGGGGACCGGGCAAGGGTCGCGGACCTGCGGCGCAGGTAGCGGCCGAGAGCCGGCGTGCGAGGCGCGGGGGCGGGAGCGGAGCCGCTCAACACCCCTCCGCGCTCGGCCCCTTCAGCCCCTGCAAGGTCAGCATCAGCAACCGACCCGCCAACTCCGGGTCGTCCGGCGACTGTTCGGCGGCCAGCGCGATCGCGTTGGTCAGCTGCATCAGATCGTCGATCGACGCATCCGGCCGCACGGCCCCGCCTGCCTGCGCCCGCGCCAGCAGCACCGCCCCCGCCTCGCGCAACGGCACATTGCACTGGGCCAGGGCCGAAGTCTCGTCCCGCGACGTCGACATGAGTGCCTGCGCGAGCCCGCGGTACTCACCCGCGTGGGTGATGATCGCGCCCAGCCACTCCACCAGGGCCCGGCAGGGCTGCTCCGCCTCCGCGAGTTCACGGGAACGGGTGATCAGTGACGTCAGGGCGTCCTGGAAGACCGCGTTCATCAACGCGTGCCGGTTCGGGAAGTGCCGGTACAGCGTGCCGATCCCCACGCCCGCGCGCCGCGCGATGTCCTCCAGGGACGCGTCGGTGCCGTGCTCCGCGAAGGCGGTCCGGGCCTCGCTCAGCAGCCGGCCGTGGTTCCGGCGCGCGTCGGCACGCATCGGCCGGGCCGGTGTCCGTGCCGCACTGATCGCCATGGCGCAGTCCTCCCTTTCTTCCGCCCCGGGGTCCAGGATGCCATCGCCGCCGAAGGGGTGAGGCCGCGCGGAGTGACGCACGACAGAGGTCCCCGCCGAGTCGCACGACTCGGCGGGGACCCCGGTGGAACGTCGGGTGCCGCCCGATCAGTCCTTGATCTCGCAGATGACGGCGCCGGAGGAGACCGAGCTGCCGACCTCGGCGGCAAGGCCCTTGACGGTGCCGGAGCGGTGTGCGTTCAGCGGCTGCTCCATCTTCATGGCCTCCAGGACGACGATCAGGTCGCCCTCCTGGACCTGCTGGCCCTCTTCGACCGCGATCTTGACGATGGTGCCCTGCATCGGGGACGCCAGGGTGTCGCCGGAGACCGCCGAACCGCTCTTCTTCGCTGCCCGGCGCTTGGGCTTGGCGCCCGCGGCGAGCCCGGTACGGGCCAGGCTCATGCCGAGCGAGGAGGGCAGGGAGACCTCCAGGCGCTTGCCGCCGACCTCGACGACCACCGTCTCGCGGCCGGTCTCCTCCTCGGCCTCCGCGTCGGCGGTGGCGGTGAAGGGCTTGATCTCGTTGACGAACTCGGTCTCGATCCAGCGGGTGTGGACCCGGAACGGATCGCTGGTGAACGCCGGGTCGACGACGACCGCGCGGTGGAACGGGATGGCGGTGGCCATGCCCTCGACGTTGAACTCGGCCAGCGCACGGGCGGCCCGCTGGAGCGCCTGCTCGCGGGTCGCGCCGGTCACGATCAGCTTCGCCAGCAGGGAGTCCCAGGCGGGGCCGATGACGGAGCCGGACTCCACACCCGCGTCGAGGCGGACACCGGGGCCGGTCGGCGGGGCGAACGTGGTGACGGTGCCCGGGGCGGGCAGGAAGCCGCGGCCCGGGTCCTCGCCGTTGATCCGGAACTCGAAGGAGTGTCCGCGCACGGCCGGGTCGTCGTAGCCCAGCTCCTCGCCGTCGGCGATGCGGAACATCTCGCGTACGAGGTCGAGGCCGCTGACCTCCTCGGTCACCGGGTGCTCGACCTGGAGCCGGGTGTTGACCTCCAGGAACGAGATGGTGCCGTCCGTGCCGACCAGGAACTCCACCGTGCCGGCGCCGACGTAGCCGGCCTCCTTCAGGATGGCCTTGGACGCCGCGTACAGCTCCGCGTTCTGCTCGTCCGACAGGAACGGGGCCGGGGCCTCCTCGACCAGCTTCTGGTGGCGGCGCTGGAGCGAGCAGTCACGGGTGGAGACCACGACCACGTTGCCGTGGGTGTCGGCCAGGCACTGCGTCTCGACGTGACGCGGCCGGTCGAGGTAACGCTCCACGAAGCACTCGCCCCGGCCGAACGCCGCGACGGCCTCACGGACCGCGGAGTCGTACAGCTCCGGGATCTCCTCCAGCGTGCGCGCCACCTTCAGCCCGCGACCGCCGCCGCCGAAGGCGGCCTTGATCGCGATCGGCAGCCCGTGCTGCTCGGCGAAGGCCACGACCTCGGCGGAACCCTCGACCGGGTCGGGCGTGCCGGCCACCAGCGGGGCCCCGGCACGCTGTGCGATGTGCCGGGCGGCGACCTTGTCGCCGAGGTCCCGGATCGCCTGCGGCGGCGGGCCGATCCACGTCAGACCGGCGTCCAGCACGGCCTGGGCGAACTCGGCGTTCTCCGACAGGAAGCCGTAGCCCGGGTGGATGGCGTCGGCCCCGGAGTCCTTGGCAGCCTGGAGCACCTTGGCCATGTCCAGATAGCTGGCGGCCGGGGTGTCACCGCCCAGAGCGAATGCCTCGTCGGCCGCGCGCACATGCAGAGCGTCGCGGTCAGGGTCTGCGTAGACGGCCACGCTCCCGATCCCGGCATCCCGGCATGCCCGAGCAACACGGACAGCAATTTCGCCACGGTTGGCGATGAGCACCTTGCGCACGATGGCTCCCTCCTTGAAACAAGCTGAGTTTAGGGACTACCGACACGGCCCTACGACCCGTCCCCAATGGTGAGCTTGCCCACACGGAGTGTGATTCGAGGCTTGCTCAAGTCGCGAAATCCCTTGTGGCACCACGGTACGCCGGGTTTCATAACCGCACAGTAGCCACAAGGTGTGGTCCAGGTCTCTGTTCGTGCGAGCTGCGAGTTTTCGCGTTTCTTTGTCGAGTCCCCACTAATGGGCGAACGATTCTTTGCGCGACGCCCGAGAGCCGCGCCCAGGGGGCGTGCGACGAATGCGCCCGCGCGCGCGTGGCGCGCGGGGTGGAGGCGGAGATCGTCCGGGCCCTTGTCCGGAGCATTACCCGTTAGTAGGGTCCGCGCTATCGCACGTACTGCAGGTAACAGGGGGTGAGCGCCGTGGTGCGCAGACCGGTGGCGTTCGTGGCCGCGCTCGTGCTGTTCGCGGAAGCCGTGGGCGTCGTGCTCATCAACGGCATCCTGGCGACGGTGGTCAAGAACCAGGACATGTCGCTGGCCGGGATGGACCCCGCCGTCATGTCCAGCGGCACCTGGGTGATGGGCGGCGTCTTCGGGCTGTACCTGCTGCTGTGCGGCCTGCTCCTGCTGCTGGCCGGCATCCGCGACCGGGCCCCCGGCCGCTTCGCCCGTGTCGTCCTGATCCTCTGCGCCGTGGTGCACGGGGTGCTGGGCGCGCTGGTGGTCGGCCTGGTCGGCTGGACCGCGTTCGCGTTCCTGATGGTGGTGCTCGGGCTGATCGTGCTGACGCTGGTGGCGTACGGCACCCGGTCGGACGAGCCCGGCGACGAGCCCGCCGGCGACGCCGGAGCGAGCGCCCCGGCGACGGTCTGACGGGCCGGTCCCGGCCGGTGGGTTCTCAGACCCAGAGCTCGGTGACGGAGATCCCCAGCTCGCCCAGCAGCCGGCGCAGCAGCGGCAGCGAGAGCCCGATGACATTGCCGTGGTCGCCCTCGATGGAGTCGACGAACGGTGCCGAACGGCCGTCCAGGGTGAAGGCGCCCGCGACATGGAGCGGCTCGCCGGTGGCCACGTAGGCGGCGATCTCGGCGTCCGTCGGTTCGCCGAAACGGACGGTCGTGGAGGCGGTCGCCGAGGCGCTGCGCCCGGTCGCGGTGTCGATCACGCTGTGGCCCGTCCGCAGTACCCCGGCCCGGCCGCGCATGGACTTCCAGCGGGCGATGGCCTCCTCGTCGTCGGCCGGCTTGCCGAGCGCCTCGCCGTCGAGTTCCAGCACCGAGTCGCAGCCGATGACCAGGGCACCCGCCGCCTCCGGCCGTCCGGCCACCACCGCGGCCTTGGCCTCGGCGAGCACGAGCGCCAGCTCGGCCGGTGTCGGTGCGCTCAGCGCGTCCTCGTCCACGCCGCTGACGATCACCTCGGGCGCGAAGCCGGCCTGCCGCAGCAGACCGAGGCGGGCGGGGGAGGCGGAGGCGAGCACGAGACGGCGCTGATCAGTCATACGGGCCATCGTAGAAGAGGCGGACCGGCCCCGGCCCCGCTCGGTGAAGAGGCGGACCGGCCCGGCCCCGCTCAGTGCAGGCCGGCCACGAACATCGCGACCACCATCGCGAGAGCGAGCACCAGCCCCGCACGACGCATCATGGCCTGGGCGTCGCGCAGTTCCTTCGGCGGCTTGTTCTCGGGGTCGGACCACAGCATGGAAACGATCCTGCTGCCGCGGCGGACGGGCGCGCCTGAGTACGGGTACTCAACCGTCGTGGTGCCTACGGACCAGATCGCGCCCGGACGCGCCGGAGGCCCGGACCCGAAAGGGCCCGGACCTCCGTGAACGTGGGGGAAGGGATGCTTCCGCGCCTACCCGGGCCAGTACGTCCGGGCCCAGGCCCGCGGCCCCGGCAGATGACGTGTGCTCCGGGCGATGCGTCCCGGGTCGGACCACTGGCCGGGCAGCGCCGGCGTGCCGTCCGGCGCACCGGACGGCTCGCCGGACGCCGTCGCCGCGGCGCGCGCCCGCACCACCGCCAGGGCGGCGGCCAGTTCCTCAGGGGTCGGGTTGCCCCGTACGACCTTGATCATGGCCAGGACCCTTTCTAGAGGGGGATGTTGCCGTGCTTCTTCGGGGGCAGCGACTCCCGCTTGGTACGCAGCTGGCGCAGCCCCTTCACGATGTGGGCCCGGGTGTCGGACGGCATGATCACCGCGTCGACGTAACCGCGTTCGGCCGCCACGTACGGGTTGAGCAGCGTGTCCTCGTAGTCGGTGATCAGCTCGGCGCGGGTGGCCTCCTGGTCCTCGGCCGCGGCGATCGTCCGGCGGTGCAGGATGTTCACCGCACCCTGCGCGCCCATCACCGCGATCTGCGCGGTCGGCCAGGCGAGGTTGATGTCGGCGCCCAGGTGCTTGGAGCCCATGACGTCGTACGCGCCGCCGAACGCCTTGCGGGTGATCACCGTGATCAGCGGGACGGTCGCCTCGGCGTAGGCGTAGATCAGCTTGGCGCCGCGGCGGATGATGCCGCCGTACTCCTGGTCGACGCCGGGCAGGAAGCCGGGGACGTCCACGAAGGTCAGCACGGGCACGTTGAAGGCGTCGCAGGTGCGCACGAAGCGCGCGGCCTTCTCGCTCGCGTTGATGTCCAGGCAGCCCGCGAACTGCATCGGCTGGTTGGCGACGACGCCGACCGGGTAGCCCTCGACGCGCCCGAAGCCGGTGATGATGTTCGGCGCGAACAGGGCCTGGGTCTCCAGGAACTCGCCGTCGTCCAGCACGTGTTCGATGGCGGTGTGCATGTCGTACGGCTGGTTCGCCGAGTCCGGGATGAGGGCGTCGAGTTCGCGGTCCTCGTCCGTGGTGGCGAGATCGGCCGCCTCGGGGAAGGCGGGCGCCTCGGACAGGTTGTTCGAAGGGAGGTACGAGAGCAGCGACTTGACGTACTCGATGGCGTCCTTCTCGTCGCCCGCCATGTGGTGCGCCACACCGGAGGTGGTGTTGTGGGTGCGGGCTCCGCCGAGCTCCTCGAAGCCGACGTCCTCGCCGGTGACCGTCTTGATGACGTCGGGGCCGGTGATGAACATGTGCGAGGTCTGGTCGACCATGACCGTGAAGTCGGTGATCGCGGGGGAGTAGACCGCGCCGCCCGCGCACGGTCCGACGATCAGCGAGATCTGCGGCACGACACCCGAGGCGTGCACATTGCGGCGGAAGATCTCCGCGAACAGCCCGAGCGCGGCCACGCCTTCCTGGATCCGGGCGCCGCCGCCGTCGTTGATGCCGATGACCGGGCAGCCGGTCTTCAGCGCGAAGTCCATCACCTTGACGATTTTCTCACCGTAGACCTCGCCGAGCGAACCGCCGAAGATGGTGAAGTCCTGCGAATAGACGCAGACGGGGCGGCCGTCGACCGTCCCGTAACCGGTCACGACGCCGTCTCCGTACGGGCGGTTCTTCTCGATGCCGAAGTTGGTGGAGCGGTGCCGGGCGAATTCGTCGAGCTCCACGAAGGAACCCTCGTCGAGCAGCAGGTCGACCCGTTCGCGCGCGGTCAACTTGCCCTTGGCGTGCTGCTTCTCGACCGCGCGCGCGGAGCCCGCGTGCGTCGCCTCGTCGATTCGGCGCTGCAGGTCCGCGATCTTGCCCGCGGTGGTGTGGATGTCGGTCTCTTCCGGCTCGGACATCGGGTGGCGGCTCCCTGCCTGGTCACGGGGACGACTGTGCTGCTGATCAGGTACTGAAACACCTACTGACCCGTAGCGTATCGGCGCGGATACGGTTCGGCAGTGCGTCGTTTGACACACCTAGTCTGGCTTGCATGACACCTTCGGATGCGCCACGGAACCGTTGGTCGGACCTGGACCGGCCGCCCCTGAACCTCGCCGCGCTGCGCCGCGGACTGCTGCGGCCGGGCGGGCTGTGGACCTCGCTCGACGTCGTGGAGACCATCGGGTCCACCAACTCCGAGCTCAAGCGGCGGGCGGCGGCCGGGCTCGACGAGGGCACCGTGCTGGTCGCCGAGGAGCAGACCGCGGGCCGCGGCCGCCTCGACCGCACCTGGACGGCTCCGGCCCGTTCGGGCCTGTTCTTCTCCGTCTACCTGGAGCCGGGCGAGGTGCCCGCCGAACGCTGGGGCTGGCTGCCGCTGCTCACCGGCGTCGCCGCGGCGACCGGCCTGGCGAAGGCCGCGGGCGTCGACACGGCCCTGAAGTGGCCCAACGACCTCCTGGTCACGGTGGAGGGCGTGGAGCGCAAGGCGGGCGGCATCCTGGCCGAGCTCGCCGGCGCCGGCGTCGTCATCGGCATGGGCCTCAACGTCTCCCTGCGCGCCGAGGAACTGCCCGCCCCCACGGCCGGCTCACTGGCCCTGGCCGGGGCCGTCTCCACCGACCGCGAGACCCTGCTGCGGGGCGTGCTGCGCTCGCTGGAGCACTGGTACGGCCAGTGGCGCGCGGCGGAGGGCGACGCGGCGGCGAGCGGCCTCCAGGGGGCGTACGCGGCGGGCTGCGCGACTCTCGGCCGGACGGTACGGGCCCAGCTGCCCGGAGACCGCACGCTCACCGCCGAGGCCGTGGCGATCGACGGCGACGGCCGCCTGATCCTGTCCACCGAAGACGGCCTCCAGGAACCGGTGTCGGCCGGCGACATCGTCCATCTGCGAGGCGTGGGGGGCGGCCTGGTCTGAGGGCGGGCGGCGGCGGGCCGTCGCGACGGGGCCTGCCCCGCGTCCGCCCCGGCCCGGTGGGGCCTGTCCCGCCGAGCCCCATGGCCCGCCCCGGACACGTACCCGGGGCCTGGAACCGCGCCCTCCCGGAAACCCCTCACCGGCCGGAACCACCCACGCCCCCCGGCCCGCCCAGGAACATTCCGGGACGCCATACGGGCGTGAGCCACGGCACACCTGCCGTATCGTTGAGGCGATCCACCGACAGATCGGCAGGGCAGTGCGCAGGGAACGGGCAGGAGGCGGCTGGTGACCGTCGACGACACGACCTCCGGTGCGGGCGCACAGCCCCCGTCGGAACCCTCGGTCCACGCGACACCGCATCACGAAGTCGACCATACGGCGGAACCGACCGACGACCCCCTCGCGATCCGGCTGGAACAGCTGATCCTGGGCGCCGACCGTCGCTACACGCCGTTCCAGGCGGCCCGTACCGCCGGTGTCTCGATGGATCTGGCCTCCCGGTTCTGGCGGGCCATGGGCTTCGCCGACATCGGGCAGGCCAAGGCGCTCACCGAGGCCGATGTGCTGGCGCTGCGCCGGCTCGCCGGTCTCGTCGAGGCGGGGCTGCTCAGCGAACCGATGGCGATCCAGGTGGCCCGGTCCACCGGGCAGACCACCGCCCGGCTGGCCGAGTGGCAGATCGACTCCTTCCTGGAGGGGCTGACCGAGCCGCCCGAGCCCGGAATGACCCGCACCGAGGTCACGTACCCGCTGATCGAGCTGCTGCTCCCGGAGCTCCAGGAGTTCCTGGTCTATGTGTGGCGGCGCCAGCTGGCCGCCGCCACCGGGCGGGTCGTGCAGGCCGCCGACGACGAGGAGATGGTCGACCGCCGTCTGGCCGTCGGCTTCGCGGACCTCGTCGGGTTCACCCGGCTGACCCGGCGGCTGGAGGAGGCGGAGCTCGGCGAGCTGGTCGAGGCCTTCGAGACCACCTCGGCCGACCTGGTGGCCGCCCACGGCGGCCGTCTCATCAAGACCCTCGGCGACGAGGTCCTCTTCGCCGCCGACGACGCGGGCACCGCGGCCGAGATCGCGCTGCGCCTGATCGAGGCGATGACCCAGGACGAGATCATGCCGGCGCTGCGCGTGGGCATCGCGTTCGGCACGGTCACCACCCGGATGGGCGATGTCTTCGGTACGACGGTGAACCTCGCCAGCCGGCTGACCTCGATAGCTCCGAAGGACGCCGTACTGGTGGACGGGGCGTTCGCCGAGGAGCTGACCCGTACCGGCGACGCCCCGGCCTCCGAGGCGCAGGCGGCCCAGGAGGCCGCGGTGGCCGAGAAGGAGCGCCAGGAAGGCCTGGAGCCGGTCGCCCTGCCCAGGTACCGCTACGGGCTGCAGCCGATGTGGCAGCGCCCGGTGCGCGGCCTCGGCGTGGTGGAGCCCTGGCTGCTGGCCCGCCGTACCACCTCCTGAATCCCGGGCCCGGACACTCCCGGGTCCGCTGTCCGGGCCGCGCCATAGGATCCCTCCGGTAACGATCGTTAACCGGAGGGGTGAAGCCATGACCGTCACGTCCGAGCAGCGGTTCGGGGAATTCGTCGTCGTACGGGTCCACGAGGGGCAGGAGCACGTCGCCGAGCTGGTCCTGGACCGGCCCAGGGCGATGAACGCCGTGTCCACGGACATGGCCCGTTCGATCGCCGCCGCCTGTGCCGCGCTCGCCGCCGACCCCGGCGTACGGGTCACCGTCCTCACCTCCAGCCATGAGCGGGCCTTCTGCGTGGGCGCGGACCTGAAGGAGCGCAACTCCTTCACCGACGCCGACCTGCTGCGCCAGCGCCCCACCGCGCGGTCCGCGTACACCGGGGTGCTCGAACTGCCGATGCCGACGATCGCCGCGGTGCACGGCTTCGCGCTCGGTGGCGGATTCGAGCTGGCGCTGTCCTGCGACCTGATCGTCGCCGACCGTACGGCCGTGGTCGGCCTGCCCGAGGTGTCGGTCGGTGTCATCCCGGGCGGCGGCGGTACGCAGCTGCTGCCGCGGCGGATCGGTGCGGCGCGCGCCGCCGAGCTGGTCTTCACGGCCCGGCGGGTGGAGGCGGCCGAGGCGCTCGACAGCGGACTGGTCGACGAACTGGTGGAGGCCGGGCAGGACCGCGTGGCCGCGCTGGCGCTGGCCGGCCGGATCGCCGCCAACTCCCCGGTGGGGCTGCGGGCCGCCAAGCGGGCGCTGCGGCTGGGGCACGGCCTGGATCTGCGGGCCGGTCTCGAAGTCGAGGACGCCGCTTGGCGCTCGGTGGCCTTCTCCGGGGACCGGGCCGAGGGTGTGGCCGCGTTCAACGAGAAGAGGAAGCCGAACTGGCCCGGCGAGTGACCTGGAGTGACCTTTGGTAACCGAATAGACACGAAGCGCACGCAACGAAAGCCCCAAACTGATCAAATCACCACAAAACTACATAAGCTGTAGCGATGGGTGGTGATGATGCACGGCTGCGGGCCGTGGTTGCGCTTGCGCAGGCGATGGCGGCGGCGCACACCCCGCGGGGGTCGTGGCGAGCGGCCGCGCTGGGGGCGTGCGAGGCGCTGGGTGGCAGTTTCGCCGCGCTCTCCGTGTGGGAGCGGGGGCGCGGGGAGCTGCGGGTGCTGGTGAACGCGGGCGAACGGGCCGCGGGGGAGGAGGAGTTCCCCGAGGCGGAGACGTATCCGGTGCACCAGTTCCCGGAGATCACCGAGTTCCTGCACGAACGGTGGGCCGGGGGCGGTGAGCCGGACGCCTGGGTCGAGACCGCCGACGGTCCGCCCGGCGGGGCGCCGGGCGGGGACGCGGGGCTGCGGGAGTACGGCAGCGGGTACGGCCGGGAGCGGGTGGCCGCGCTGCGCCGGCGCGGGCGCAGCTGCTGCGTGATCGCCCCGATCGTGCTGCACGGGCGGGCCTGGGGCGAGTTGTATGTGGCCCGCCCGGTGGGGGCGCCGGTGTTCGGGCGGTCGGACGCGGACTTCGCGACCGTGCTGGCCGCGGTTGTCGCCGCCGGGATCTCCCAGAGCGAGCGGCTCGAAGAGGTCCGCAAGCTCGCCTTCACCGATCCGCTCACCGGCCTGGCCAACCGTCGCGCCGTCGATGTGCGGCTGGACGAGGCGGTGGAGCGGCACCGGGCGGACGGGGCGGTGGTCAGCCTGGTCGTCTGCGATCTCAACGGCCTGAAGCAGGTCAACGACACCCAGGGCCACGCGGTGGGCGACCGGCTGCTGGAACGTTTCGGCTCGGTGTTGTCCCGCTGCGGCGCCATGCTGCCCGGCGCGCTCGCGGCCCGGCTCGGCGGTGATGAGTTCTGCCTGCTCGCGGTGGGGCCCGAGGTGGACGACGTGGTCCGGGTGGCCACCGAACTCTGCGAACGGGCGGCCGAGTTGGAGCAGGGCGACGGGGTGGCGTGCGGGATCGCTTCGACCGGTGATCCGATCGGTCCGGTGGTGTCGGCGCGGCGGCTGTTCCGGCTGGCGGACGCGGCCCAGTACCGGGCGAAGGCGGCCCGCTCGGTCAAGCCGGTGGTGGCGGGACGCGACGACGAGGTGCTCCGGCTGGCCGACGCGCCGCCCAAGCACGCGCACGACCGCCGTCACCTGCGCGGCAGTCGTCCCTGAGCGTCGCACCGGCCGGTAAGGGGTCAACCACGCGACCACTAGTGACATGAAGGGATTCAATCCGTACGCTTCTGAATATGGATATGCATACAGTCGTGGTGGGGACGTCCGGCACCACCGCTCAGGACGTCATCGCCGTGGCCCGCGGCAACGCCCGCGTCGAGCTCTCCGCAGCCGCCGTCGACGCGCTTGCCGCCGCCCGCGAGATCGTGGACGCACTCGCCGCCAAGCCCGAGCCGGTCTACGGCGTCTCCACCGGGTTCGGGGCGCTGGCCAGCCGGCACATCAGCCAGGATCTCCGCGCACAGCTCCAGCGCAACATCGTCCGCTCGCACGCCGCCGGCATGGGGCCGCGGGTCGAGCGCGAGGTCGTCCGCGCGCTGATGTTCCTGCGGCTGAAGACGGTGGCATCCGGACACACCGGCGTACGCCCCGAGGTCGCGCAGACCATGGCCGACGTCCTCAACGCGGGCATCACGCCCGTCGTCCACGAGTACGGCTCGCTCGGCTGCTCCGGCGACCTGGCCCCGCTCTCCCACTGCGCCCTGACGCTGATGGGCGAGGGCGACGCGGAGGGCCCCGACGGCACCGTGCGCCCGGCCGGTGAACTGCTCGCCGCCCACGGCATCACCCCGGTCGAGCTGCGCGAGAAGGAGGGTCTCGCCCTTCTCAACGGCACCGACGGCATGCTCGGCATGCTCGTGATGGCCCTGGCCGACCTCAAGAGCCTCTACACCTCCGCCGACATCACCGCCGCCCTCTCCCTGGAGGCGCTGCTCGGCACGGACAAGGTGCTCGCCCCGGAGCTGCACGCCATCCGCCCGCACCCGGGCCAGGGCGTCAGCGCCGACAACATGCTGCGGGTCCTCGCCGGGTCCGGCCTCACCGGCCACCACCAGGACGACGCGCCCCGCGTGCAGGACGCCTACTCGGTGCGCTGCGCCCCCCAGGTCAACGGCGCGGGCCGCGACACCCTCGACTACGCCGGGATCGTCGCGGACCGCGAGCTGGCCTCCGCCGTCGACAACCCCGTCGTCCTTCCCGACGGCCGGGTCGAGTCCAACGGCAACTTCCACGGCGCCCCCGTCGCGTACGTACTCGACTTCCTGGCGATCGTCGCGGCGGACCTCGGCTCCATCACCGAGCGCCGCACCGACCGGCTGCTGGACAAGAACCGCTCGCACGGGCTGCCGCCGTTCCTCGCCGACGACGCCGGGGTGGACTCGGGCCTGATGATCGCCCAGTACACCCAGGCCGCCCTGGTCAGCGAGATGAAGCGGCTCGCGGTGCCCGCCTCGGCCGACTCGATCCCGTCCTCCGCGATGCAGGAGGACCACGTCTCCATGGGCTGGTCGGCGGCGCGCAAGCTCCGTACCGCCGTCGACAACCTCGCCCGGATCGTCGCCGTCGAGCTCTACGCGGCGACCCGCGCCATCGAGCTGCGCGCCGCCGGGGGCCTCACCCCCGCACCCGCCTCGCAGGCCGCCATCGCGGCACTGCGCGCGGCGGGGGTCCAGGGCCCGGGGCCGGACCGCTTCCTGTCGCCGGACCTGGCCGCGGCGGACGCGTTCGTACGCGCCGGCAAGCTGGTCGCGGCGGTCGAGCCGGTGACCGGCCCGCTGGCCTAGGCCTCTTCCGGAGGCGTTCCGGACGTGCTCCGGGTGTGATCTAGACGGACAGGGCGTCGGTGCGGCGGGCCGAGTGGGAGACCAGCGCCGCACCGATGCCCAGGAACGCCACTCCGCCGATCAGATACGGAGTGGTGTCGATCCCGGTCCCGGTGTCGGCCAGCCTCGGACCGGCCGAGGTGTCACCGGCGGTGGTGGCGGTGGTGGTGGTCGGTCCGCTCCGGTTGCCCGACGGACCGGCCGGTTCGTCCGTCGCGTTGGCGGACGGGACGAACCAGAGGGCGGCCAGCAATGTGCCCGCGGCGGTGGCGGTCAGGAGCGGGCGGCGAGCGATGACCACGGAATCGATCCCCTTGTCACGGCCGTGAGTTAGTCATGTGCGCCGATGCTAGTGAAAGCAGCGGGTCGCGGGAAAGCCGGGAGTGCGGGGAGCTTACGCTCCGGCGCATGAGCACTTCTGAGACATCACGCTTTGTTCGGCTTCGAGTTGAAATGGTGCTGGAGATCACGGACCCCGACGCCCTCAGCGGCACCGCGCTGGAGTCGATCGCCGCCGAGTACGGGGAGCCGGGCGGCGAGTCCGCCGAGGAACGGGTGCGCGCCGAGGCCGCCGTACGCGAGGACGGCGCGGAGGCCCTCGCCTCCCTCGTCGACCCGTTCGACCTGGTCGGTGAGGTGCCCGGGGTCGAGCTCGCCCAGGCGTCCTGGAGCAGCGAGAGCATCGACTACGACCCGGACGACCCGGACTCCTGGGACCTCGACGACGAGGACGACGAGGACGACGAGGACGGTGTGCAGGACGAGGAGCACGAGACGGAGGACGGTGCTCAGGGCGGTGGTGGCGTCCCGCACAATGGGTGAGGACGACGACGGTCACGTCGCCGCGGGCTGCGGGACCAGCAACTGGTGAACACCGGCCCCGGACCGCTTCGTACGCGGACCGGGGCCGTGTCGTTCGCCGGTCGCCCCATTACGTGATCGGCGTCGGGAACCACCGCAGCCGCGGACGCGTCGATGAGTGTTGTTCCCCACATCTTTCTTGGATGGGGAACGGAGGACCCTTTACATGGGTTCTAGGACCATTGACGGGTTTCGCCGGACGGCGGCTCTGCTCGGGGTTTTTGGGGATTCGGCAACGATGGAGAAGCGTGTGATGACGGACAGCAATCGGCGCAGGGGCCTGATGGCCGCGTCCGCCCTGCTCGGTGGCGTACTGGTGCTCACCGCCTGCAACGACAGCGGTGACAGCAGTGCCGAGGGCTCGAAGAAGTCGCAGGCGGCCGAGGTCGACAAGGCGGCGGCCCAGGACGCGTCCGAAGCCCAGATAGCGATCTCGCCGAAGAACGGCGCGACCAACGCGAGCATCAACAACGACGCCAAGGTCACTGTCGCCAAGGGCACGCTCTCCGAGGTCACCATGACCACGACGGCCGGAGCCGCCGTCAAGGGCACCCTCTCCGCCGACGGCAAGAGCTGGAAGCCGGACGTCCAGCTGGAGCGCTCCACCACGTACAAGATCAGCGCGACGGCGAAGGACTCCAAGGGCCGCGAGGCCCACGAGAACTCCTCCTTCACCACCGTCTCGCCCGCCAACAGCTTCATCGGGAACTTCACCCCCGAGGACGGCTCCACGGTCGGCGTCGGCATGCCCGTCTCGATCAACTTCAACAAGGCGATCACGGACAAGAAGGCCGTCGAGGCCGGTATCACCGTGACGTCCAGCAGCGGCCAGCAGGTCGCCGGTCACTGGTTCAACTCGCAGCGTCTCGACCTGCGTCCCGAGAACTACTGGCAGGGCGGCTCCACCGTCACGCTGAAGCTGGCGCTGGACGGCGTCGAGGGCGCGGACGGCGTCTTCGGTGTGCAGCAGAAGACGGTCACCTTCAAGGTCGGCCGCAACCAGGTCTCGACGGTCGACGCCAAGACCAAGATGATGACCGTCACCCAGGACGGCAAGACGATCAGGACCATCCCGATCTCTTCCGGCTCCCCCGACAACCCCACGTACAACGGGCAGATGGTGATCTCCGAGAAGTTCAAGGAGACCCGGATGAACGGTGCGACGGTCGGCTTCACCGACGACGACGGCAAGGGCGAGTACGACATCAAGGACGTGCCGCACGCCATGCGGCTGTCCACCTCGGGCACCTTCATCCACGGCAACTACTGGGGCGCGCGGTCGATCTTCGGCAGCGCCAACACCAGCCACGGCTGCGTCGGCCTCGCCGATGTGAAGGGCGCGGGCGACGCCAACCAGCCCGCCGCCTGGTTCTACAACAACTCCATCGTCGGCGACGTGGTCATCGTCAAGAACTCCCCGGACAAGACCATCACCCCCGACAACGGCCTCAACGGCTGGAACATGAGCTGGGCGCAGTGGACGGCGGGCTCCCAGTCCTGACCCACCCCGCGCGCCGTCCCCGGCGCGAGCCTCCGGCCGTCGCCCCCCGGTGACGGCCGGTCCCCCGAATCCCGTACGGAGGCGGCGGCACCCGGATCCCCTCGGATCCGCGGTGCCGCCGCCTCCGGCGTTCGTATGCCTTCTCATCCGGCTCTCATCGCGGCCTTATCCCGCCATCACAAGCACTCCATAGCGTCGCGCCATGTTCTTCACCTACCTCCGGCGCGAGCTGCGCCGTCGCAGAAAGGCGGCGCTGGTCGTCGCCTCGGGGCTCGCGCTGGGCATCGCGCTGGTCATCGTCGTCAGCTCGGTCTCCACCGGCATGAGCCGGGCCCAGGACAAGGTCCTGGAATCGCTGTACGGCCTCGGCACGGACATGACGGTCACCAAGGCCGCCGCGGCTCCCGGATCGGGGGAGGGGCGCCCGAAGTTCGAGTTCGACGCCAAGGGCGACGACGACGCGACGCAGAGCAGCGACCGGGTCATGGTCCAGGGCTTCCAGACGCTGGCCTCGTCGACCGTCACCAGGATCGGCGGACAGAACGGCGTCGCCGGTGCCGTGGGCGGCCTCAGCCTCAATGTGATGAAGGTCGACGGCCAGTTCAAGCGCGGTGAGTTCAAGCAGCAGGAGGGCACGGGGCAGAGCGGCCGCAGCGGCCCCGGCGAGCAGGGCGGCACCGGGCAGCCGCAGGGCGAGGTCAGGGGCGGCGGCGCCTCCTTCGACGTCAACTCCTACTCGGTGTACGGCACCGACGTCACCGAGCAGAACCTCGGCCCGCTGACCTCGTCGAAGATCACCAAGGGGCGTACGTTCAAGACGTCCGAGACCGACGCGAAGGTGGCCGTCGTCGACTCCGCGTACGCCAAGGAGAAAAAGCTCGACACCGGCAAGACCGTCACCGTCCACGGGACGAAGTTCACCATCGTCGGGGTCTCGACCGCCGACAGCGGTGACGCGGCCGCCAACCTCTACATCCCGCTCAAGCAGGCACAGACCCTCGCCGACTCGAAGGACAAGGTCACCACGGTCTATGTGAAGGCCGCGGACTCGCAGCAGATCGACCAGGTCAAGTCCACCATCCAGAAGAACGTTTCGGGCACCACCGTCACCACCTCCGCGGACCTCGCCGACACCGTCTCCGGTTCGCTCTCCACCGCCTCCGACCTGGCCGCGGGCGTCGGCAAGTGGCTCTCGATCGTGGTGCTGGCCGCCGCGTTCCTGGTGGCCGGCCTGCTCACCTCCTCGGCGGTCAGCCGCCGGGTACGGGAGTTCGGCACGCTCAAGGCGCTCGGCTGGAAGAGCGGCCGGGTGACCCGCCAGGTCGTCGGCGAGGCCCTCGTCAACGGGCTGCTGGGCGGCGTACTCGGCATCGGCATCGGCCTGGCCGGGGCGTACCTCGTCACCGCGATCAGCCCGACGCTCACCGCACAGCTCGGTTCGTCCGGCGGCGGTATGGGCGGCGGTGCGGGCGGCGGCCGGTTCATGGGCGGACCGGGCCGGGCAGCCGCGTCCAAGACGCTCGACATCGCGCTGACCGCACCCGTCTCGCTCTCCGTCATCCTGACCGCCGTGGGACTGGCCGTGGCGGGCGGGCTGATCGCCGGGGGCTTCGGCGGCTGGCGGGCCTCCCGGCTGCGGCCGGCCGACGCCCTGCGCCGCGTCGAATAGCCCGCCCCGCTCCCCATCCCCCTCAGTCCCAGCAGGAGTTGACCCATGTACACGCTCAGAGACGTCACCAAGCGCTATGCGCGCGGCAAGTCCACCGTCGACGCGCTGGCCGGTGTCGATCTGACCATCGAGGACGGCGGCCGGCTGGTCATCCAGGGCCCCACCGGCGGCGGCAAGTCCACACTGCTGCAGATGCTCGGCGGCCTGGACCGCCCCACGAGCGGCAGCGTCGAACTCGACGGCGTGGACCTCGCGAAGCTCGGCGAGGCCAAGCTCACCAAGGTGCGCGCCGAGAACATCGGCTTCGTCTTCCAGAGCTTCAACCTCATCCCGACGCTCACCGCCCAGGAGAACGTCGAGACCGCGCTCGTACCGCTCGGCGGCCGGGCGGCCGAGCGTCGCAGGCGGGCCGCCGAGGCACTGGACTCCGTCGGCCTCGGCGAGCGGCTCGGGCACCTGCCCAGCGAGATGTCCGGGGGCCAGCAGCAGCGGGTGGCGATCGCCCGTGCCCTGGTCAAGCAGCCGAAGGTGCTGCTCGCCGACGAGCCCACCGGCAACCTCGACGAGTCGATGCGCGACGAGGTCATGGAGGTGCTGGAGACCATGTGGAAGGAGCACGGCCTGACCTTCGTCATGGTCACGCACGACAGCGCCATCGCCCGGCGGGCACCGCGACTGGCGACCATCCGCAAGGGCAAGGTCACGATCACGGAGAACGCGGCGGCCTGACACGGGGCCTGCGGGGTGCGGCAGGTGCGGGGTGCGGTGCGGCGGTACGGGCGGCGGGGCGGCCCGTGCGGCGGGCGGGGGCGGCGTGAGCCGGGAACGGGCAGGCCCCGGCCCACGCCGCCCCCGCCCCGCCCCGCACTACGCTCGCAGCCATGACCGCCGCCGTCACCGCCATGATCACCGCAGTAGTCGGAGTGCTCGGCACCCTCCTCGCCCCGGTGTTCACACAACGGCTGGCCGTACGCCAGCGCGCCGAGGAGGCCCGACTGGCGGACGAGCAGCGGAGGTTCGAGGAGCGGCGCGCCCAGTACACCGCCATGAACCGGGCCTCCCGGCAGTTCCACACCCTCCTCAAGGACGCCCTGCACCGCATCCGTGACGGCGTCTACACGGAGCAGGAGCGCACCCAGCTCGAAGAGGCCCGCCTCGACCACCGCGACCGCTACGCCGAGGCGCAGATGATCGTCCCGGAACGGATACTGCAGGCGTCCCGCGACCTCAACCGGGTGCTCGCCGCCGGTGACGCCACCGTCAAACGCCTCGACCGGGGCGTCGCCCGCGAGGGCGAGGGTGTCGAACAGGCCCTGGAGGACCTGAAGGCGGCCGACCCCCGACTCGACACGATGCGCGGGCTGATGCGCCGGGACCTGGGCGTCACGGACTGAGCGGCTGCCGGTCCGGGGCCGTCCGACAGCCTCCGGGCCCGGGTCCGTACCCGCCGAGCCGCGTCCGCCGCGCCTGCCGCGCCCGCCCCGCCAGTCCCATCAGCAGGCTCCGGACGGCCATCGCCGGAGCCGAGCCCTGCTCCCCGCGTCAGCCCCGCCCGTCCCGTCAGCCTTGCCAGTCCCCGCCCGTCCCCCCGCCCCGCCCGCCCCGCCAGTCCCGTCAGCAGGCTCCGGACGGCCATCGCCGGAGCCGAGCCCTGCTCGCCGCGTCAGCCCCGCCCGTCCCGTCAGCCTTGCCAGTCCCCGCCCGTCCCCCCGCCCCGCCAGGCTCGTCAGCAGGCTCCGGACGGCCACCGCCGGGGCCGAGCCCTGCTCGCCGCGTCAGCCCCGCCCGTCCCGCCTGCCCCGCCAGTCCCCCCTGCCCCGCCGAGCCCCGCCCGTCGCGTCAGCAGGATCCGGACGGCCACAGCCGGTAGCGCGAGTCCAGCCGGTACTCCCCGGCCCTCCCCACCGTCAGCCGGGTCCACTCGCCGTCCCGCCGCAGGCACCCGCCGCCGTCCGCCCGCAGCCACGGCGAGTACGCGATCCGTACCGTCACCGACCCGGACGCGGGCATCCGTACCACCAGGGAGGCGTCGTCCCCGCGTACGGCGGCGCCCGGCGCGGAGACCAGCGGTACGGCCCCGCGCACCCGGTAGATCCGCCACCGCGCGTCCTGCCACACCGGCTCCAGCCAGTCGGCGCCGCGCCGGACGAGTGCCGCCTCCGCCTCGGCCGGCCCGTCCGGTCTGCCGTCGTGCAGCACGACGAGGCCCACGGCCCACCGGTCCAGCCAGGCCCGGTACGCCGCCGGGGTCGGCTTCCCCTCGTAGAACAGCCGCCCGCGCTCCACGTCGAGCTGCCGGTTCCAGCCGCGCGCCATGTTCACGTACGGCGCGAGCACCGCCGCCTCGCGGTGGTTGCGGGCCGGTACGACCTCCACCCGGGTCCGCCCGGCACCGAGCCGGCGCAGCTCGGCGACCACCGCGTCGGTGTGTTCCGCCCAGGCGGGCACGGCGCTGGAGACGCGCAGATCGTCACCGGTCTTGTCGACCAGCCAGCCGGAGCTGTACGCCAGCATCCCGGCGAGCAGCACGGCCCGCACCCGTACCGCCGTGCCGCCCCGCTCCCACCCGGGGCCCTTCGTCAGGACGGCCGCCAGCGCCGCCAGCAGCACGGGCGGGCCGAACAGGCCCACCAGCCGCTCCACGTTCGTCCCGATGGGGGAGGGGATCAGGAACGTCAGGACGACGCCGACCGCGTACACCGGGCTCGCGAACCGGACCACCCGCCAGCCGCCCTCGCTCGGCGCCGCGAGCCACAGCGCCGCGCAGGCCGCCAACGGCATCCACAGCTTGCTCACCGCCATCGGCTGCTCACCCGTGAACGGGAACACCACCGTCGTCGCGGCCACCACCACGAACGGCGGCACGGAGAGCGCGGCCGCCCGCCGCCACTGCCGGTCCAGCCCGTACGCCGCGCCCGCCACCACCAGGAACAGCCCCGCCACCGGACTCGCCGCCGTCGCCAGCGCCGCGCATCCGGCCGCGGACCCGGCCGCGGACCCGGCCGCGGACCCGGCCGCGAGGCCCGTACCGCGCCGTACGTACAGCAGCGCGACCAGCCCGATCGCGACGCCCAGCGCGAACGTGGTGCGGCCGGACGCGACATTGCACCAGAGCGTGAGCGAACCCAGCACCGCGACCGCGAACGGCCATCGCACCCCGCCGCGCACACAGAGCCGCCCCAGCGCCCACGACCCGCAGAGCCCCGCCGCGACGGTCACCGTCCGCACCCCGAACACCGCCATGAGCGGCGGCGTCAGCAGGCTGTAGTTGGCGGTGTGCATCCCTCCGTACCAGGAGAGGTTGTACGCGGACCCCGGATGCCGGGAGGCGAAGCCGGCCCAGGCGAACTGCGCCGCCAGATCACCGCCGCCGGTGGCCAGTACCCGTGCCCACAGCACGTACAGCGGCACGACGACGAGCACGGCGACACCCGGCACCCACCACCGCGCCGAACCCGGGTCCGCCCCGGTGGGGCCCCGCACGCCCTGCCTGTCGCGTTCCCCGTCGCGCGTCCCGGTGCCCTCGGTGATCCACACCCGGCAAACCCTAGGGCCACCGGCACCGTGGTACAGCTGGCTACACCACGCATCCGGGGGACCAGCCCATCGTGGCGTCCGTCACTGCTCAGCAGGATGGAGACATCACCCGGCCAGGCCACGGAGGAACCCATGAAAGCACTGCTGTGGATCGTGCTCTGCGCGGCGGTCGTCGCGAACGTCTCGCTCAACCTGATGGAGAACAACGGTCTGCACATCGCGCTGAGCGTGGTCTCCGGAGCGGTCGTCCTCGCGTCCGGAACGGGGCTGTGGATGCTGCGCCGCGAGGCCGGGCCGCAGTGATCGGGCCGCATTGCACGGGTCCACTTGAAAGAACCTCCGGGGCGACTGGGAGAATGGGTATGCCACAACGGTTCTGTACGTCGCTTCCGTGAGCCGCAAGCGTGCGATGTCTGGGCGACGCCCTCAATGGGGAGGGGGGACCGCTGGCGCCCCCGGGACGGGGGCGTCTTCGCGCGCGATGCCCATCGACGGAAGGTCTTGACCCTGATGCAGGCCACCCCTGATTCCGTAACCCCGCACGCCACCGAGAGCCGCGTGATCGAGCCGCTGTATGCCGAGATCCTCCGGCGCAACCAGGGCGAGAAGGAATTCCACCAGGCGGTCCGGGAGGTCCTCGAAACCCTCGGCCCGGTCCTCGCGAAGCGGCCGGAGTTCGTGGACGCCAGGATCATCGAGCGGGTCTGCGAGCCCGAGCGCCAGCTCATCTTCCGGGTGCCGTGGTCCGACGACTCCGGCGACATCCACGTGAACCGCGGCTTCCGCGTCGAGTTCAGCAGCTCGCTGGGACCGTACAAGGGCGGGCTCCGCTTCCACCCCTCGGTCAACCTCGGCATCGTGAAGTTCCTCGGCTTCGAGCAGATCTTCAAGAACGCGCTCACCGGCATGCCCATCGGCGGCGGCAAGGGCGGCGCGGACTTCGACCCCAAGGGCCGCTCGGACGCCGAGATCATGCGGTTCTGCCAGTCGTTCATGACCGAACTCCACCGCCACCTCGGCGAGTACACCGATGTCCCCGCCGGTGACATCGGCGTCGGCGGGCGGGAGATCGGCTACCTGTTCGGCCAGTACAAGCGGATCACCAATCGCTACGAGTCCGGCGTACTCACCGGAAAGGGCCTCGGCTGGGGCGGCGCCCAGGCACGCACCGAGGCGACCGGCTACGGCTGCGTGATGTTCACCGCCGAGATGCTCCGCAGCCGGGGCGAGTCCCTCGACGGCCAGCGCATCGTCGTCTCGGGCTCGGGTAATGTCGCGATCTACGCGATCGAGAAGGCCCAGCAGCTCGGCGCGACCGTGGTGACCTGCTCCGACTCCAACGGCTACGTCGTGGACGAGAAGGGCATCGACCTCGCCCTCCTCAAGGAGATCAAGGAGGCCGGCCGCGGCCGCGTCTCCGAGTACGCGGAACGCCGCGGCGAGCACGTCAAGTACGTCCCCGGCACCGGCGTCTGGAACGTCCCCTGCGACGTGGCCCTGCCCTGCGCCACCCAGAACGAACTCCACGAGGCCGACGCCGTGGCCCTGGTGCGCAACGGCGTGAAGGCGGTCGCCGAGGGCGCCAACATGCCCACCACCCCGGAGGCCGTCCGCGTCCTCCAGGAGGCGGGCGTAGCCTTCGCCCCCGGCAAGGCGGCCAACGCGGGCGGCGTGGCCACCAGCGCCCTGGAGATGCAGCAGAACGCCTCGCGCGACTCCTGGACCTTCGCCCACACCGAGGAGCGCCTCGCGGAGATCATGCGCCACATCCACGACTCCTGCTACACCACCGCGGAGCGCTACGGCAGCCCCGGCAACTACGTGGTCGGCGCCAACATCGCCGGCTTCGAACTGGTCGCGGACGCGATGCTGGCACAGGGCCTGATCTGATCCGGCACGCTCGACGTGAACCGTGAACCGTGGCCCGGCCGCCCCGAGCGGCCGGGCCACGGTCATATCCGGCAGGCGACGGGGACGGATCAGCCCGGCTGGTCGCCGGTGTAGCGGTAGATGTCCCCGGCGGCGTTGACGCCCCATACGGTGCCGTCGGCTGCTGCGCCGATGTCGGTCAGTGCGCCGGGGATCTGGACCCAGGGGTTGGCGTCGTCTCCGGTGTAGCGGTAGATGTTGGCGTTGGCGTTGACGCCCCAGACGTTGGTTCTGGAGCCGGCGGAGATGCGGGTGAGGCCGCCGGGGATCTTCTTCCAGTGGTTGGCGTCGCCCTGGTCGCCGGTGTAGCGGTAGATGTTTCCGTTGGCGTTGACGCCCCATACGGTGCCGTCGGCTGCTGCGCCGATGTCGGTGAGGCCGCCGGGGATCTGGACCCAGGGGTTGGCGTCGTCTCCGGTGTAGCGGTAGATGTTGGCGTTGGCGTTGACGCCCCAGACGTTGGTTCTGGAGCCGGCGGAGATGCGGGTGAGGCCGCCGGGGATCTTCTTCCAGTGGTTGGCGTCGCCCTGGTCGCCGGTGTAGCGGTAGATGCTTGCGTTGGCGTTGACGCCCCATACGGTGCCGTCGGCTGCTGCGCCGATGTCGGTGAGGCCGCCGGGGATCTGGACCCAGGGGTTGGCGTCGTCTCCGGTGTAGCGGTAGATGTTGGCGTTGGCGTTGACGCCCCACACGTTGGTCCTGGAGCCGGCCGAGATCGCCGTGAGTCCCCCAGGGATCTTCTGCCATTGAGCCATGGTGCCTCGTTCCTTCCAACACGACTGTGTATCTGAGTGGTTGGTAGAACGAGGACCGGACAAACGGGCGGATACCCGGGCTGCCTGACGGCACGGTCCGAAAAGGTGCTGTTTCATCGCGCGGCACTGCCACGCCCGGCGGCGGCGGAGCGGTGGCGACGGGCCGCATGTGGCGCAAAGAGGCTCACACGTACGGGGAATCGTGGGCGTGGCTCGCTTGACTCGGACCCACGCGGTGATCTATGCACCCAGGCCGCCCGCGGGACTCCCGGCAGGGGTCGGGGACCGGAAGGGGAGCGACAGCTGTCACTTCGGTCCCCGACCCTGCTCAGTCATTCAGAACGCGGATCCGGCCGGTCGCGGCCGGTGCTACGCCCAGGCGATGAAGTCGACCGTGTCGTTCGTCGCCCGGGGCTCCTGGAGGGACTCGTGCGGGAACAGCGGGCGGAACTGCTCCTTGTCCCTGTCGATCAGAATGGTGACGTGGCTGGTGTTGTTCACCCAGGAGGAGACTTCGTTGGCCGCGGTGGGCCCGTTGGCGCCACCGCTCATGGGCAGCGCGCGCAGGTCGACGTCGTAGCCGGCGCCGACGCCGTAGGCCGGACCCCGGTTGTTGTAGTCGCGGTACAGGCACAGGGTGGCCGGCGGGCAGGGCTCGCCGTCCTGGAGCTTGATCACACCGGGCGGCAGGTGGCTGGCGTCGGCGGCGTCGGCCGTGCCGGTGCCGGGGAGCAGCGCGATGGCCGCAGCCGCGGCTGCCGTGGCGGCCACGCGGGCCAGTCTGCCGGGGCGCTGGAACCTGGTCGTCATCACTTCGTCTCTCCAAAGGGCTGACCGAGAACCGTGGATTCCACGGTGGGGAGGGGGGTCTCCACCCCGAGGAAAAGTTACGTTCCGTGTGTGCTATGTGACTGCACGTACTCGTGATGGTGCGTCAGCCACCCTCGATCGGACCATAGTTTTTCCGGCGGGCGGATCAAGCGAAGAGGATGCGGTACGGTGACGACGTCATCACGCTCTGTGTGTTCACGCGCACATGGGCGGCCCCCGGCGGTGCGCCAACACCATTCCGAGGGCCTACACCACCAGTGGAGAGAGACCCACCGGAAATGTTGCGTCATGCTATCGCGCCCTCTGCGCGCTATACGAAGGCATCGAACGATGTCATCCGCCACTCGCGCCTGAACAGCGACGCGAAGATCCTGCTCCTCTACGTCCAGAGCCTCCCTGACAGCACCACCTTCAAGCCCCTGGGCGAACTGGCCCAGAAGCTGGGCATCAAGGGCCGCGCGTACCAGAAGGCGAAGCGGCTGCTGGTCGAGAACGGCTACGTACACGAGTGGCGCAACCAGGCTCACGGCGGTCGCTGGATCACCGAGCAACTCATCGCGAACACCGCCCTGTCGAGCGAGCAGGCGGCCCACGTGCGAGGAACCCCACCGGCCCCCGCGCCCGCCGCCGTGCCACCGAGCAGGCACTTACCGACGGTCGGCGTACCGACTGCCCGGACGGCCGGTGGCTATGAACCGGTAGAAGACCACAGTGATAAAACCACTCCCCACCCACCCTCCGAACCTTCCGGCGCCCGCGAACCTTCCGGCGCCTCCGAACCGGATCGCCCGCCCTCGACAGCGGACCCCGCCCTGCTGGCTCGCGCCGAACGCGTCCTGCTCTCCCTGCGCCACTCCCGCCGCGAACTGCACCTGGGCGTACGCGAGGCCGCCGGGCTGGCCGTCGAAGCGGTCAAGTGGCTGGAGCGCGGCCAGAGCGAGTCCGACCTCCGCCAGGCCCTGCTCGCCGAACGCCCGAGAGAGGGCGTGCGCTCGGCCGTCGGCTTCCTCCGCTACCGCCTGGCCCAGAAACTCCCCGAACCCCGGACGACCCCCGAGTCCTACGACCCCACACGCCCCCGCGAACTGATCGAGTGCCAGGGCCCGGGCGACGCACACACCTTCCGCCCCCTGCTGGACGAGACGGAATGCACCCCGTGCCGCCTGATCGCAGCGAACGCCATGTACTCCGCGCCCCCCACCCCGGAGCCCGGCCACCTGCCGTGGCGAGAACGCTTCGCAAGGATCAACACCACACCGGCGACGCCGCTACCGGGCGAGGCCTGACGGCTGCCGCGCCTTCTCCAGGTAGTACGTGTTGCGGCTGTCGGGGTCACCGAAGAAGAAGTACAGGACCAGCCCCTTCCCGCGGCGCTCCAGCTCCAGGGTCCAGGCGTACGAACCAGGAGCGGACGCCCTGGACTCACTGCTGCCACCCGTCTCGCCCGCCGCCGCGTCCGCCGGCTTGCGCCACGTCGACGACGTGCGCCGGGTGACACGCAGGGCCACGTGCTGACCGTCGCTCCAGCCCATGGGTCGGTCGGTGGCCCTGCCCTCATGTGGATCAGGAACCACGAGTCGGCTCAGCTGCGCACAACCACGGCGAATGACGTGCGGATGCGACGAAAGCTCTTGTGCCCGCTGAGCCCGGTGTGGCCCATGCATTCCACATCGACGCTCGCGGAGTCCGTCGAAGGCGCCGCGACCCAGCTGCACCAAAGGCATTCGGCTTCGAACGTGGTGTCCGTGTCGGGGTGCTCGGTGATGCGATGCAGCACGTAGCGGTAGGCGGCACGCACCCGGAAGGCCGTCACGGATGCTCATCCTGGTGCCGTCGCAGTTCAACGTCGCAGTCGGTGACCGTTGACCAGTCACGCGATCCGGCAGCCTTCTTGCGTTCTCGTACGAGCGCTCCGCATACATCGCACCCAGCGTTGGGTCCGGGTGCTGCTGGAGGGTCCACCACGTGCACCGGCGCGGCCATTGTCGTCCTGGGTTCACTCACGAAGGAGACGCTAGACAGGCCCAGTTGGCGGAGCGAATCGATATTCTCGAATATTCTCGCGTCGGCCCCAGTCATGCATCGACATTCCCGGAGGGCAGCGGAGACCCTTCAACCGGGAGAGTTTCCGAACGAGAGGCCGGTCGGCATGGCACGCAGACTGTGGTTCAACGGCACGGGCAGCGGTGGCACGGGCTGTTCTTCGCTCCACGAGGATCTCGACAGCCGCGAAGTCATTGTTCATGGACCACCACTCAGCGATCCCGAGGACGTGGCCCAGCTGCAGCACCTGTCGGACGGTGAAGTAGCTGTCGTCGTGCCGAGGGAACTCCTGGTCGACTATGCGCCGAGAGACGCCACCCGGGCAGCGAGAATCATTGGCCTGGACGAGTTCGAGAACCTGTTCAGGACGTTCAAGCACACGGCATGGAGGCTGGAGACCCGGCGGCGCTACGCAAGCGACGAAGTCGCCGACACATACCGGCAGTTCGCTGAGACCGGTAGTGCCGACTGGGACTTCGAGGACCCGTACTGCGCCATGATCCGAGCCCAGACGGCGCAGGGCAAGCGGGTCGAGCGAGTCCGCATCGTCGACGCCCCGCCGACCCCCGGCCAGCTCTACCTCCTCGACAACGCCAAGCGAAACACCGTCATCGGCGAGGACATCAGGAATCTGCGGAGGAATGAAGCGGCACGGCTCGGCCTGCCGGAGGAGGACTTCTGGATCTTCGACTCGCGACTTGTGGCGCGGCTGAACTTCGACCCCGCCGATCAACTCGTGGACGTCGAACTCATCACCGAGCCGGCAGAAGTGGTGCGCTGCTCCCTGGCCCGTGACGCGGCATGGCATCACGCAGTCCCGCATGAGATGTTCGCGGCTGACATCGATCGGCTCGACTGAAAGCTGCGCTGAACCGGTGAGTACGGACTACCAACAGGCACGGGCAGCCCTGGGCACCAGGCTCCGGGAGCTCCGCATCACGTGCCCAGGCGGGCGGCTCACCGGTGCAGAACTGGCCGTGCGCCTGGGGTGGACCCAGTCCAAGATCAGCAAACTGGAGAACGGCCGCCAAACCGCGTCCTCCGAAGACCTACGGCTGTGGGCCGTGGCCACCGGCCACCCAGAGGTGCACGAGGAACTCGAAGCGCGACTGCGTGGATTCGAGTCACACGTTCGCTCATGGCGACGGCAGCTCGCCTCCGGCCACCGCCCGGTGCAGGACACCTGGAACGAACTGGTCGCCGGTGCCACCACCATCCACGAGTGGGAACCGGCCATGGTGTCGGGCATGCTTCAGACAGCCGACTACGCGCGCCACGTCTTCCTCAGGTACGCGGAGCTGCAGAACTCGGTCCGAGACACAGAAGAAGCCGTCCGCTCGCGAATGCAGCGGCAGGAGTGGCTGTACCGTCCGGGCAAACGACTCCACGTCCTCATCTGGGAACCCGCACTCCGCAGCTTGATCTGCCCTCCCCACGTACTCGCCGCCCAGCTGGACCGCCTGGCCGGCGTCATCGGCATGGACACCGTCCACCTCGGAATCGTCCCCCTCCACGCACCGGTGAAGGTCCCTCCGGCCAACGGCTTCTGGTGCTTCGACGGCCGCCTCGTGGTCACCGAGGACTGGCACGCGGAGCTGTGGCTGGACGACTCCGACACCATCACCACGTACCAGCGGGCGTGGCAGACCCTGAGTGAATCCGCTGTGTTCGGAGCGGAGGCCCAACACGTGATCGCCCAGGCACGTCGGAGCATCGACGGTCGCTGACGTGGGGCGCAGTGACCGGCCGGACGTCGGCTCACGAGCTACGGAGCGGAACGACGTACCTCACCCAGGTGCGGTGGAATACGGATGCGCAGGGCTCTGTCACGCATTGAACTGCTGGTGCCGTATGCCGGCAAGGAATCCCATCCACGACGCATTGCCGAACACAAGCACCGGACCGCCAGCGGCCTTCGAATCGCGGACCGCGGTGGACTGGGGGAGGCGGGCAGCCTCAACACACTCAGTCGTATTCGCTCCGCTGTGGGACGACTTGAACCAGTGGAGAGACTCGGGGGAGTGGGGTACCGGAAGCATTACATCTCCTTGCGGACGCGCTCGATCAAGGCCGACGACGCGGCCATGTCCAACGCTTGTGCACGCAGGTAGTCGAACGCAAGTCTGTATCGGTCGAGTTCCTCGTCCTTCTCCATGAACAGTGGGCCGACATGCAGGTCGACATACACAACGTCCAGGCTTGCTTCGGCCCCGCCGAGAATCACGAAACTGCCCAGGGCCGCGCCGTGAGCACCCTTGGAGAAGGGCAGTACCTGCAGGGTGATGTGCTGCGAGTTGTTGGCTTCGAGCAGGTGGCCCAGCTGATCGCGCATACTCTCGGCGGATCCGACTACGCGCCGGATCACGGACTCGTCGAGGATCGCCCACAGGTGGGGAGGCTTCGGACGGCTCAGGATCTCCTGGCGCTTCATGCGGATATCCACCAGACGCTGGATCTCCTCGGGTGCCAGCCGCATCTCGCTGGCGCCTTGAATCGCTGTGCTGTAGTTCCGCGTCTGCAGCAGCCCGGGTACGTAGGTGCTGGAGAAGTGATCCTCGCGAACAGCCTCGTCTTCGAGCGTCAGCAGGAGATTCATGTCAGCGGGGATGGAATCCGTGTACGGCCCCCACCAGCCCTGCTGTTTCGCGTCCTTCGCCAGGGCGACCACAGCATTCCGCTCTGCGTCGCTTGCGTTGTACTGCCGACAGAGCGCGTCGGCGATGGGCCACTTGACCGGTCCTTCCTGGGTCTCGTAGCGGCTGACCGTGGCCTTTGAGATGCCGACGAGCCGACCGGCCTCCTCCAGCGTCATGCCCTTCCGCGCGCGCAACTTGCGCATCATCGCGCCGAGCTGCCGGCGACGTGTCGTGGTCCTGACGGACATGAATGATGACCTTCCGTTCCGCATGTACTGAGGCTCGTCGGCACCAATCAGGCTATGTCTGCTCCTAGTTGCAGCCATCCGGATTCACCCGATCGATTCTCGTGAGAAGTTTCATGAAGAGACTTCTTGCTGCCATACTCGCAAGCCTGACCACTCAGCGCAGTCGGTTCGATACGGCGGGTGCAGGGCTGATGTGGCGCCGGAAGGAGAGTCCATGTCCGGATACGACAGCAGCTCGCAACTCCGCAGCGTTCTGCCGTTCGAGGCTGAGCCGACGCAGGTCCGTGGGCTGCGGAGAGCCGTCAGAAAGCAGCTCACGGAGTGGAGCTTGTCGGCCTTGACCGAAGAAGCCGAGCTTGTGGTGAGCGAGCTGGCCGCCAACGTGATCAAGCATGTGGGCAGGGGCGTCGCCGCGACCTTGGTGATGGAGACGGCAGGGGAACGACTGCGGATCGAACTCCATGACAAGAGTTACCAAGTGCCGGTGCTCGAACCGGTGACCGGTGACGATGAGGGTGGCAGGGGCCTGCACCTGCTGGCCGGCATGGCCCTGGACTGGGGAACGCTGCTGACAGCGACGGGTAAGTCTGTCTGGTGCGAGCTGACTGCCGGCGTGGAGACAGGCTCCCGCCGGGTGCGTCGCGCTGAGGCGGCACTGATGGAATACCGACGCGATGCTGGTGCGCCACCCTTGCTGCGGGGCCGCTCTGTCCAGATTCTTGAGGAATCTGCCACCGATCTCATCGCCGACCTCCTGCACTGGGCCACGGCCCGGGGCAGCGACCCGGACGGGCTGCTGGATCGCGCGCAGATGCACTTCGAGGCAGAAGCGAAGGCCTGCTGACTGTGGTGGTTGTGTAGGTAATCACGCGGATTCCCGCATGGCCGCAGTCAGCAGGAACCCGACATCGTCATGCCGGCCGGCGCTGCTGAACGCGGCCGTGATGTTCAAGACGGCTTGCCTGTCCGCGCGTTCGGCGGCATTGATCAGTATGGTCTCGGCTGCTTCCGTCAAGCCAGCAGACCGACACGAGGCGACAGCTCTGACGATCTCGTCGGCCGCGTACGACGTGCCTGCCTGCCAAAGCAGGAGATCCGCGTCGCGACTCTGGCCGTCAGCGAGGTAGCGGGCCACAAGTCCGGTCTCGCTCCAGGTGAGCTCGGCGGCTTCTGCAGGGTGCCGGTCCCCCTCAGGCAGGGGGACCGGCACCCTCATCCGTTCCTGCAGCATTGAAAGACTGCGCCGACGGGACCTGTGGCTAAGGCGTGGTACTCGCCTGGTCGGTGGTTTCTGAACAGCTCGGGAAGCCGGCTGCTCCTCATTCGCCGGTGCGTCAGCGGTCGGGTACCCGATGCTGCAGCAGTCGCAGTGCCGCTTCTGAGCGTGGACACGGAGATCCAGCAAGGCCCCTAGCGTGTGCGGCAGTGGCGCTGCGGTGTCCTTCTCGATGACCCCGTAGAAGTCCCGAAGAAGGGACTCCTCAGGGATTCTGCCCCCGTTGAGATGGTTGGACAGCGTTGTGGGCGCTTGGCGGGCATCCTTGGCGATCTCCGCCTGGGTTCTCGGACTGCACTCCCGGACCTCGCGCATCGCCGCCACCAGGACGCGGTGGGCTGCGCTGATGTCACTCGACAGCTCTTTCCACTTCTTCGGCTTGGGCGTCACGCGCGGCTTCCGTTCATCCGGTGGTTCGGTGATGAACAACCAATTGTGGAGGACACGGCCAGATTTCAGGCTGCTTGAATGTTTTCCATCTCCCCTCGAAACCCCGTACAGGCTGGCGTGATGGGGCGTCATGCGAGAAGACTTGTCACGTCTACAAGGGGTGCCAGCGGTCTTCGCGTGGCTCTCGTTCGGGCTGCCATATGCCTACATAAGGGGAATGCGAATGACTCTGCCGTCGTGGCAGGACGGAAAGTTCGGCACCATGAAGCGCGCCGCGCTGTGGCTCGTTACGGTCGTCGGGGAGGACAACGTTTTCACCAAGGAGGACGTCAAGAACGCCTTCCCTGGGATCAGCCAGGCGGATCGCCGGGTACGTGACCTGCGCGACTACGGGTGGAAGATCGACACGCACCGGGAAGACGCGCTGCTGGGCCAGCATGAGCAGCGGTTCGTTGCCCAGGGGCAGCCCGTCTGGGAGCCGGGCAAGGCCACCAAGGCCAGCTCGTCCATCACGGAGACTCAGCGGCGGAAGGTCCTCGCCGCGGACGGCAACCGTTGCCGGTCGTGTGGGATCACTCCCGGGCAGGTCTACGCCGGCTCGTTCGAGTCAGCTCAGATTGATATCGCCCGGCGGAAGGTGAAGCAGCCGGACGGCAGCAGCGCGGTTCAGTTCGTGGCGGAGTGCAATCGCTGTCGGGTGGGTGGCCGCGGACTGGAAGCAGACTTGGGCGCCGTGATCGAAGGAATCTCAAGGCTCGGCGGGTTGCAGCGTCAGATGCTGGCGGACTGGGTCGTCGCGGACGAGCGGGAGTTCGGGGCTGTGGAGCGGCTCTGGGCCGACTTCCGTACGCTGCCGGCGGAGTCCAGGGACAAGGTCCGTGAGGCTCTTGGACTGCCCCCCGCCTGAGCGGCTTCCCCATGACCGTGGTGGGGTCGTCCACAACGGCGGCCCCACCGATCTGCACCTTCCGCCAGCCAGAGGAGAACTTACTGTGAGCATGAACGTCGGAGAGATTGGCCTGCCTCCGCACGCGGCCAGAAACAAGGATGTCGTAGAGCAGCGCCTCAAAGACGTAGCCGCCGGCTCGGGACTTCAGGAAACCCTGACGATCGAGTGGCGTACGAAGCCTGAAGTTGTGCAGGTCATCGACATGCCTGTGGAGTCGCTCTACTACAACCCGGGCACCCACCGTATCCGGGCTCAGCGCAGTTTCGAACCTCAGCGGGATCGCAGGCTCGATGACGACCCGTGGAGCGACGAGAGCCAGGACTACCTCCAGTACCTGCTTCAGGCGGAGCCTTCCGATCCTTCGAAGAGGGACAAGGATTTCGACGAGCTGAAGCAGAGCCTCAAGGACTTCCGGCAGAACGAGCCAGGGCTCATTACCCGCGAGGGAATCCTGGTCAACGGCAACACCCGTGCTGCAGCGCTGCGGGAACTTGGTGTCCCGGACATCCGGGTGGCCGTGCTTCCCGACTCATGCACCTGGGCGGACATCAACAAGGTTGAGCTTTCGCTCCAGCTGCGGCACGACACTCGTCGGCCGTACTCGTACATCAACAGACTGCTGACCATCGATGAGCAGGTCGAGGCCGGCCGGCCTCTGAAGGAGGTCGCGCGGGACTTCCGGATCAGGGAGTCGACGGCGGAGCAGGACTTGTGGGTTCTTGCCTGTCTGCGGGATCTGAGGGACAGGTCTACGACCGAAGAGGCACAGCTTCGGCTGCTGGACTTTGAGGATGCTCAGGAGAAGCTCCGAGAGGTGCATCGTGCCTACGGAAAAGAATCCAAGGCTGATCCGAAGAGGGCGGAGCTGCTCAAAGAGAACCGCCTGGCTGCGATTGTGATGGACTTCTCCAAGACTGACGTCCGTCTCATCGAAGCTGACTTCCGTGCACGGTACTTGGAGCACCGGCTCCCGGATGAGCTGAAATCTGCGCCCGCAGCAGAGACCGCACGAGTCATCCCCGGACTCGGCCGGGCGGTGAAGGCTGAGGTTCCACAGGTGGTCTCAGCCCGCGCGTTTACCGACTCGGTCCTGCGGGCGAAGGCCGTGATCCGTGCAGGGGACAAGGTCTCCCTGGCCCAGGCCGAGAAGGCTGCTTCGGTCTTTGGCGAGGCGCACAAGGCGGTTGAGGATGCTCTTGAGCCGGCAGGCAAGGACGCTCGCGTACGCAAGCGGAAGCAGGCGGCACCCGACCGGCTCAACGATGCCTGCCAGGACATCGAGCAGTGCATCACGGACATGGTGCTGGCGAGCGCGTCCCGGAGTCTGGATGAGGAGGCTCTCGACGAGGCCGTTCTCAAGCTGAAAGCCACCCTGAGGAAACTGGCCCTGGCTACCACGCAGAGCATTGAAGTGCCTGGTGAGGGCGTTGAGTGGCTGCGCGAAGCAGTGCGACAGGAGCAGCAGTGACTGAGACCGCCGATGAATCGTCCCTGCAGATTGGCTTCGACGTATCGCGGACCAAGGCCATTCTGCGTACCACTGAGCTGTGCCGCAGTGACCTGAACCGGCTGGCAGCCCGCTTTCCTGGCGGCGGTCTGCGCGGCCGGCTCACTCTGGAACTGTCTCTGGACGACTTCCTGGTGGGTGTTGACGCTCTAGCTGACTGGCCGCACCCAGAGTCAGTTGTCTGGACGGATGAGCTCGGTGGGCTGGTTGGCGAGGTACTTGACGATGCTGACCGGGCAGAACAGAGGCTCCAGGCCCCCGGCCAGGCCCTGGTATCGGATGACGGTGCCGTGGAATCGATGCTGGGCTCCGCCTGGCATGGAGACCTGACGGAATTCCAGCAGCGTGACATCGCACGGCTCCTTTCGCTGCAGCACGGTGCCAACTTCAGCGTTCCCGGAGCGGGCAAGACCCGTGTGGGACTGGCTGTGTACGCGGCCATGCGGGAGCGCACCGAGGTGCGCCGCCTGCTGGTCGTGAGTCCCAAGTCCGCTTATGAAGCATGGCTTTCTGAGAGCGAGCTGTGCTTTAAGCAGCCTCCGCTTACCGCGATCATGGGGAAGAGCCCTGACCCTAGAGCCGAGATTCTGATTGTTAACTACGAGCGCCTCGACAAGTCGCTCGCAGCACTGGCTTCTTGGCTGCGCGGCGCACCATCAATGATCATTCTTGACGAAGCGCATCGCATGAAGCTGGGGGCGCAGGGGACGTATGGCAGTGCGTGCATGGCACTTGGACCACTCAGCCGTCGGCGGCTCATTCTGACTGGGACACCGGCTCCGAACGGGGCGCGGGATCTGGAGAACTTGCTGTCATTCGTCTGGCCAGGCCATGGGCGGAGGGTGGTGACGCAGGCCGTCGCGGGAGGCGATCTCGCGCACGCCAGCTCGGTGCTTCGGCCGCTCTTCACGCGGACGACGAAGAATGAGCTGGGCCTGCCTCCGTTCGAGACCCGCATCAGACGCCTGAAAATGCCAGAACTTCACCGAGAGGTGTATGACGCGCTGGTTGGGCGCTTTACGACGAGGGCTGAGGCATCCCGGGCCGACTTCGACGCCCTCGGCAAGGCGATGCTGCGCTTGCTCATGGCAGCCACCAGCCCTGCGCTGCTTGTAGAGGGCGAGAGTCGCTATGAACCGTTGACCTACCAGGTGCCGCCGCTGGAAGTTCCTCAGGACGAGTCGCTGTACTCGTTGATGCAGAACCTGCCGCGGCATGAGCTCTCCCCGAAATACAAGGAAGCACTGAACATCGTCGCGACCAATGCCGCGATGGGACGGAAGACCCTGGTCTGGACAACATTCGTGCGCAGCATCACGACGATGGAGCGTCTTTTCTCCGGGTACGGGCCGGCTGTCGTGCATGGTGGGACGCCTGACCGGGAGGCGCAGATCAGGCGTTTTCGTGAGGATCCCGACTGCCACGTTCTTCTCTCCAACCCGGCCACTCTCGGCGAAGGCATCAGCCTGCACCACGTCTGCCATGACGCCGTGTATGTCGACCGCGACTTCATGGCTGGACGATTCCTCCAGAGCCTGGACCGGATTCACCGGCTCGGCCTGGCTCCGGATACCGAGACGCGGGTCACTGTGCTCGCGGTTGAAGGAACCATCGATGAGGTGGTGGCTATGAGGCTCGAAGAGAAGCTCGAATTCATGGGGCGGATCTTGGACGATCCCTCCGTTCAGCAGCTGGCCGATCTTGAGGACGAACCGTCTGGAGCTGCGGGCATGGACATGGCCGATGTCCGGGCGTTGCTGAGGCATGTCGATGCCGTCGCTGCCCAGTGAGGCAACGCGCCGAGCGGCGCTTCGCTGGTTAACCGAGCTGCGCGGAGCTGGAGTGCCTCGGCTTCGCATGCTCTTCGCCAATCATCCCGCGTACGCAGACCTCACGCCGGCGCAATATGCCGAGGGCCTCGCCTGGCTGAGGCAGGCAGGGATGGTTACGGCGATGGGACGCCCTGTCGTGGAGGTTGATGGCAATGAGCTGAGGGATGCGGGGGCAGCGTCCGAAGTTCCCCGGGCTCAGTGGAGCCGTGCCGCCGAGGAAGCCAGGAGGGCTGTCGGCACAACTGGTGAAAAGGAGCTCCTGCGACTGCTCAGGAGGAGCGGCGTGCCGCAGGTCAGGCACGTGGCTGCGGAATCGGATGCTTACGGGTACGACATAGCTGCGGGATATTCCACGGGGCGCGCGCATCTGGAGGTCAAGTCAACGACCGACCCCACCCGCCTTGTGGTTCACCTGACACGGCATGAGTACGAAGTCATGGCTACGGACGCAGAGTGGCATATGGTCGCCGTTCTTGTCAGTAGGGACGGGGAAGCGGTGAATGTGGCCACGGTGAGCCGTGCATGGCTCCACTCGGCTGTCCCGATGGACCAGGACGAGGCCGGGCGCTGGGAGTCAGTTCGGCTTGAGGTCCCTGCTCATGCCATAGCCCCGGGGTTTGCTACGAAGGCGTGGCGGCTCGCAGAGAGCTGGCCGGCGGCTAGCCGGCCAGTCTGGGCCTTTCAGCCCTCAGCTCCACTGTCCGCTTGAGCGTGCGCGTCTGCGACTGTGGGCTGCAGAAGGCAGAAGCACACCCTCCAGCCGCAGGCGCAGGCCGCGACCTTGCCCCGTTGATCGTTCAGCCGGGCGGAAGCTCCTGAAGCGCTGCTTCTTCCAGGGTGGCCTGCGCCTCATGAAGGAGAGAGGAGTTCCGGGCGCACGGGGACGGGCCGCGCGCCAGGTGACCAAGCCGCTGTGGCTGAAGTCACGGGCAGGAATCTGACGCCCGTGACCATGGGCGCTTGGGGGCGCTGTGCGTGCGTAGGTCGGCGGAGTGGGCCTGGAACATGCACCAATAACTTTCAGCCTGGTTGCGGGCTGGGCATGGCGGTGCTGACCTCGTCTGGTGGGAGGCACTGGAACGATGAGATCCAAGGCCGTAGATGCGACACTTGCATGTCTGTATCAGCCATGCCAGGAGGAGTCCCATGGGGTCCCGGTCCCGTCAGCCACACCAGGATCAGCTGGTGAGCCCGAATGATCACACGCTGACCTCGATCGAGATCTGCGCAGGCGCTGGCGGACAGGCCATCGGGCTTCACCAGGCCGGTTTCAAGCATCTCGCTCTCGTTGAGATCGATCAGCACGCCGTGGCCACGCTTAGGGAGAATATTAAGCAGCTGAAAAAATGGAGCTGGGAGCGAGATTACTGTGACGTCATTTCTGGAGACGTCAATGAATTTCTGCCGCTGCCTATCGAGGGGAAACCTGGATCTGGTCTGAAGAAGCCGGTTGCTTTTTTGGGTGGCCCGCTTGGTGAACGTGACCTCGACCTTCTTGCTGGCGGAGTTCCCTGTCCGCCCTTCTCACATGCAGGAAAGCAGTTGGGGAAGGATGATGAGCGCGACCTCTTCCCGAGAATGCTTGAGCTCGTTGACGAGTTGCGCCCGAAGGCGGTGATGATCGAAAACGTTCGCGGGATTAAGGACGCGAAATTCGAAGACTATCGAACCTATATTGAAGCGCGTCTCCAGGGCGGGCGGGCCAAGCGGCCTGAGACGGGTATTGAAGAGGATTTTGAAGGTTTTGGCTACGAAGTGTGCGAGTGGGAGGTGCTTGAAGCCAGCGATTTCGGTGTCCCCCAGCTGCGGCCGAGAGCTGTTCTTGTGGCCATTCGCAGAGATGTGCTCGGCGATCTGAAATTTGTATGGCCTACTGCGACAGGTGAGCCGAAGAGTGTCTTCGACGCTCTGGAAGAGTCTATGGAGAGCCGCTACCAGCCTTATCTGAAAATGGGTGGCGACATTGGAAAGCTGGCGCAGAAGTGCCTCGATGGCTGGAAGGAAAAGGCGTCTAAGGCTGCCGTAGAGAAGAAGGATGGCGGTGTCGCGCCCACTCTGGTCGGCGGATCGAAGAAGCACGGTGGTGCTGACCTCGGGCCGAGCCGGGCGAAGGCAGCGTGGAGTCAGTTGGGGGTCTCTGGCATGGGCGTGGCCAATGACCACGACCTGGGCGTGGTGAAGAAGAGCCAGGGGCGTGACCTATTTGGGCCAGATGGCCCCATGCTGACAGTTGAGCAAGCCTCGATCATCCAGGGGTTTCCGGCCGACTGGAAATTTACTGGCGGTAAAACCGCACAATATCGGCAGGTAGGCAATGCCTTCCCCCCGCCTGTTGCCAAGGTGGTCGGGCAAGCGATCGCGGACGTGCTGCGTGCCGCGCATGAGCGTGACGAACAGGCCAAGAAAGAGTCGCTGGACTCGCTACCCGGGCAGAGCGCGGCGTCGTCTGCAGACCGCGCTGACGATCGACGCGGCGCAAGCGTCTGAATCCTGGTGCTCCCAGAACCGCAAGACCAGCCAGCCCGCTTCAGTCAGACGCTGGTCGGTATCGCGGTCGCGGGCCATGTTTCGGGCGACCTTGTCTGACCAGTAGCCGGGGTTGGTTTTGGGCGGAACGTAGTGCTCGGGACATCCATGCCAATAGCAGCCATCAATGAAGACCGCGACCTTCGCTGGACGGAAAACCAAGTCTGCCGTCCGGCGTAGGTCCGGGAGCGGCCGGGTCGCGACGCGATAACGCAGACCTTTGGCATGAACGAGCCGACGGATTAGTTGTTCTGGCTTTGTGTCGCGGCTACGGATGGCTTGCATGTTCCGCCGCCTCGCGGCCGAAGACGCCCACGACCCTTCTGGTGGTACCCAGTCGTCGCTCATTTTTCCCCAGGTCTATGCGAGGGGTAATTGCTAGGCATTACTTGCCCCTCTTGGGATTTTTGCGCCACTTCATCTCAATTGCGATCCCCGCCAGAGGATTGGGCTGGATTCTACACCTCCGCAGCAGGTGGAGCGATTCAATCTCACTTCTCGGCATGGGTGCTAATAATTGGCGACTCTGCTTCTCCAGAGTTGACCACGCGGAAATGCAGGCAGGGAGCTGACCTGGCTATGGGGCCAGCGGCCGGGATGAAGGCCATAGCCATGACGACCTTGGCCGGATCGATACTGCCGCGCATTACATGATCTGTCGCCTAGATGGGGGTCAGCCACCGGGTAAAGCAGCACCGCTCCACGCCGGGGCCGATGGAACTGGGTCGCGAAGGGGTCGTCGTCGCACAGCGGACGGCTACCGGCGATGCGTTCGGCGGACTGTCGGTGAGACACACCAGAGATGCGGTTGATGACGCCGCGGGCGTTTCGCTTGTATTGCAGAGGTGGGACAGGGGGAGTCCAGTTCGGCAAACGCGCTGCCGATGGTCGGTGGGACCTTCGCTCCGTGTCAGACCCGCGGCGCTGTGCCGCGTACGTAGACGAGCCCCGGCCGCCCGCTCAGCTGGACCTCTTCGCCCGTGGGGACGAAGCCCGTGCGGGTCAGGACCGTGCGGGAGGCCGTGTTGTCGAGGGCGGCTGCCGCGCGGAGGGTGGTCAGGGCGTACTCCGTGGCTGCCAGGGTGCAGAGGTGGAGGACGGTGGCCGTGGCCAGGCCTCGGCGGGCGGCCTTCTCGGCCATGCGGAAGCCCAGGTCGGCGGAGCCGTCCGCGACGTCCACCAGGTTGAAGCGGCCCAGGACCTCGCCCTCGGTGTCGACCAGGACGTGGAAGTGGCAGAGCCCGGTGGCCTGTTCGGTGAGCAGGGCGGTGAGGCGGGCGTCGAAGTCGGTGAAGTAGGCGTCGCCCCGGTCCGGTACGGATGCGGCGAAGAACGCGCGGTTCTCCTGCTCGAATGCGAGGAGGGCGGGCGCGTGGTCGGGGCGGAGGCGCTGGAGCTCGGGCATGACAGAACCTTACGGATGCCGGGCCGCTCAGTGGATTGCTTTTGTCCGTGAGGCTCCAGGGGGAGGCGGTGGCCGTGTGGTTCACGGGAACGGATGCCCGGCCGTCCGACCGTGCAGCGAACGTTGCCCGATCGGGCAACGTCCGCGTGCCATAGGTGCTGATGGGTCCTGCCCCCGAGCTCGGTGCGCCTGTCCTGCGTACCGCGCGGGTGCTGCGCACACCCTGGGACGGCGACAGGGCACAGGTGCGGCCGGGAGGGCGGATGAAGGCGGTTCCGGAGAAGGACCCCGCCTCCGCGTCCGGCCGTGGAGGTACACCCCGCCAGGAGGGCGTGGCAGTCACGCCCGAAGTGTCACGTTCACAAGCACCTCCACCCCGTCGGTCGTCCGGGGCGCGCCCTGTCCCGGACCCGCGCGGTCTTCAGCGTCTGCAGCGTGCGGCGGGGAACGCGGCCGTGTCCCGGCTGGTCGCGCAGCGGTATGCGGCGCCGGTGAAGCCGGCTGCGGCCCAGGCCCCCGGTTTCCGCAAGGTGAAGTCGGATGTGGCGGCGAAGAAGGTCCGGCTGGCCCATCACGCTCCCGCCGTCGCCGAGTCGAAGTCGGCGCAGGATGCGGCGGTCGCGCCGCCGGATGACAAGGAGGCGCAGGGCAAGGCGGCGAACGCGGAGAAGATGAATGCCGCGAAGCCCGGTGAGTTCAACAAGCAGGCGTTCATCGACGCGGTGAACAAGGCCATCGACGCGCAGGCCCCGAAAAACCTCGATGACGCCGACAAGTTCTCCAAGTCCGGCAAAGCGGACAAGATCAAGGGAGAGGTCGACGGGAAGGTCAAGGACGGGAAGGATTCCTCGGCCAAGGACATCGACACGGCGACGAAGGCCCCGCCCGACACGTCCGCGGCCAAGGACAAGCCCGTCACCCCGATGACCCCGGACCAACCGCCGGGCAATCCCGGTGCTCCGTCCGCGGCGGATGCCGTGCCTGCTCAACAGCCGGCCTCCGTGACGGACTTCTCCGAGGGCCCGGCGGCCAACAACCAGGCGATGGCGGACGCGGAGGTCACCGAGGACCAGCTGGCCAAGGGCAACGAGCCCGAGTTCGACCAGGCCCTCTCGGCGAAGAAGACAGCCGAGACCGATTCCGCGAAGGCTCCCGCCAAGGGCAGGGCGGCCGAGGCCCAGCAGCTGAGTACCGCGAAGGCGGGGGCGGCGGCCTCCGGGGCGCAGGCCATGAACGCGCTGACCGCGACCCGGGCTTCGGCGGGCAAGCAGGTCGACGGCGGCAAGGGCGAGACGAAGTCGAAGGACGAGAAGAAGCGCGCCGAGGTCACGGCGAAGCTCCAGAAGGTCTACGACGGCACGAAGAAGGACGTCGAGGAGACCTTGTCCGGGCTGGACAAGAAGGTCGACGACAAGTTCACCTCGGGCGAGAAGGCGGCCCGGGACGCGTTCACCGCCGACCACAAGCGCCGTATGAAGAAGTACAAGGACAAGCGCTACTCGGGGTGGACGGGCAAGGCCCGCTGGGTCAAGGACAAGTTCGCGGGCCTGCCCAAGGAGGCCAACAACCTCTACCAGGAGGCCCGCAAGCTCTACGTCTCCCAGATGCAGGGCGTCATCTCGTCCGTGGCGGACATCATCGGCACCGAGCTAGGCAAGGCGAAGGCCCGTATCGCCAAGGGGCGGGCGGAGCTGAAGGCCGAGGTCGACAAGCTCCCCGCGGACCTGCGTCAGTTCGGCGAGGACGCGGCGAAGGACTTCGCGGGGAAGTTCGACGACCTCGAAGCCACGGTCAACGAGAAGTCCGAGCAGCTGGTCCAGGACCTGGCCACGAAGTACACGGCGGCGCTGAACAAGGTCGACGAGGAGATCAAGAAGCTCCAGGAAGCCAACAAGGGGCTGATCGACAAGGCGAAGGACGCGATCGTCGGCGTCATCAAGACGATCAACGAACTGAAGAACCTCCTGCTCGGGATCCTGGCCAAGGCCGCCTCCGCGATCATGAAGATCATCAAGGACCCCATCGGGTTCCTCGGCAACCTCGTCAAGGCGGTCGGCGCCGGGCTCAACCTCTTCATCACCAACGTCGCCGAGCACCTCAAGACCGGCGTCGTGTCCTGGCTGCTGGGCACCGCGGTCAAGGCCGGCCTCGCACTCCCGCAGAGGTTCGACCTCAAGGGCATCATCCAGCTCATCGGCTCCCTCCTCGGCCTGACCTGGGCCAACATCCGCGCCCGCATCACCCGCAAGGGCATCCCCGACCAGGCCATGACCGCCGTCGAGTCCTCCGTCCCCGTCGCGAAGAAACTCGCCACCGAGGGCCCCGCCGGCGCCGTCAAAGAAATCGAGGCCGAAGCCGGCAACCTCAAGGCCACCATCCTCGAAAAACTCACCAGCTACCTGATCCCCACCGTCATCATCGCGGGGATCACCTGGATCATCTCCCTCCTCAACCCCGCCTCCGCCTTCGTCCGCGCGGTCAAGGGAATCATCGACATCGTCACGTTCATCGTGAACCAGGGCGCCCAGATAGTGGAGTTCGTCAACTCCGTCCTCGACGCCGTCATCGCCATCGCCAACGGCGGCGCAGCAGGCGTCCCGAAGATGGTTGAGGCCGCCCTCGCCGCCAGTGTGCCGCTGCTGATCGGCTTCCTCGCCTCACTCCTCGGCATCGGCTCCCTCGCCAACAAGGTCAAATCCGTCTTCCACGCCGTATCCAAACCCGTCAACCGCGCCATCGACAAGATCGTCAGTTTCATCGTCAGGAAGGGGAAGGCGCTGTGGAGCAAACTCCGGAGCAAGTTCCCCGGGAAGTCGAAGGACAAGGGCAAGAACAAGAACAAGGACAGGGGCAACGAAACGGGCAAGGGGAATGAGGGCGCATCCGGGAGGGCGGCAGATGACAAGAAGCGGCAGGCCATAGCAGCCGCCGACCGCCTCCTGTTGTCGAAACCGCATCTCGATTCCGTTCCTGCTCGCCTCGCGCCCATAGCGGGAAGTCACGGAGTTCCGCTCCGGCTGGTAAAGGAATCCACGAATGCCGACGGCGCTCGTGTCCACGTACAGGCCATCCAGACCGGTACGCACACCCTTCCGCCCGAGCCCGTGTACGACCCCGGCGTGTACTCCGATGTCGAGCTGTGGGAGCACGCGCAGAAGGGGATACGCCTCAAGGGGCAGAAAGGTCCGGAAGGCCGCGCGAACCGCGATGCGGCCAGGGCGGAGCTGGCCCGGCGTATAGGCGGCGCGGCGGACAAGGACCTCGTCGGCCATCTCGCCAAGAAGGATCCGCGCAGGACCAGAGGTGCCTCCGGAGAGGATGCCGCAGGTCACCAAAGCGGCCACATCGCAGGGCGGCATGTGCTGGGCCGGTCAAGGGACTTGAACGCCCTGGCTCCTGCGGTCCTCGGCTCCACCGTCAGTGAGGACTGGGTCGCCTATCGCGCGGCCACCAATATTCCTAAATGTGGCGGAATGGCAGGGGCATTCGCTGGAAATGGTGACGCGAGCACCTGCATCCAGAACGCGGTGTCGGAAGTCATGCAGGACTGGACGGCGTTCAGAGTCGAAATTCTTAAAAAGGGCAAAATTCAGACCATCGTTCCTGTGGTGGGTTCCGGGGTCTGTTTTTTGCGCATGGACAGCCATGCGGCTACCGCGAGCCAGCTTCCCGTGTGGCTGGGAGGTACGACCAACCGCAAACTCCACCCCCAGGACGCCCAGGCGTCCGGATCTCCGCCCCTCGCCGACAGGGGATCTCCGGGCGGCACCGAAGTGCGCATCTTGCTGGACAAGACGGCACCGCAGGGGTGGTTCGTCCACAGTGCCTGGCCGACGATCTGAGCAGGGGACCGATGAGCGACAACAACGAACTGGGCTGGCGCATTCTTCGCGAGATCGAGCAGGACCACGAGTGGCGTGAGCGGAATCCCGCACTCTTCTTTGCGGAGCTCTGCGACGACCTCTGGCGCACGACACCCGACGACGAAGCCCTGGAGGTCTTCAAGATCCGGGTCAGAAATGCCGGTTGGTGGGCTTCCGATGTCGTCGACTGTGTGGAGAGGGTCGTGGCCGACCGGCCCGACTGGGCCGCCCGCACGCTGGAGCACTCCGCCGACCTCTGGTTCGGCAGCCCGGCGGAGGAAACACCGGAGCCCTACCTCGACTGGCTGGCCGAACGAGCGGTTGAACTGCGCAGCGCGCTCGACGAGGTGCGCAGGGGGCCTGCGTGACACCTCCGCGGTTCGTGCCGCGTATCTGGAGCTGACGCGGTGCGGGGCCCGTGGCCCGGCCGGAACGGCCCCCGCACCGCCGTCGCTCACTCCGCCCCGTGGCACTCCCGATAAGCCCGCCCCGATCCGCACCAGCACGCCGCGCTGCGGGCCGGGGGCCAGGGGGTGGCCCGGCCGCGGGCGGCGAGGGTGGTGGCGTACTGGGGGAGGAGGTCCGGGTCGGTCGGGGACGTGGCCTCCGAGGCGGCGAAGGCCTCGTACGACGGGATCGTGCCGGTCACGATGCCGAGGTTCGGGGTGCCGGCCTGGTGGAGGTCGCGGAGGGCGGTTTCCAGGCGGGTCAGGTGCTCGGGGTGGGAGGGGTAGTCGGCGCGCAGGTCCGGGTAGGCCGTGAGGAGTTCGGCGAGTTCGGCGGCCGGCCAGTGCAGCACCGCGACCGGGAACGGCCGGGACAGCGCCGTGCGGTACGTGCCCAGCTCGGCGCGGAGGCGGGTGATCTCGGCCTGGAGCTCGCCCGGGTCCGAGGAGCCCAGGGACCACAGGCGCTTGGGGTCGTGGAGCTCGTCCAGCGGGACGGCGGCGGTGTGGAGGGTGTCGGCCAACTCGTCCCAGACGTCGTGGCCGACGCCCATCAGCCTCCGGACCCGGTGGCGGCCGAACAGCAGCGACTGGGTGGCGTACGGAACCTCCTCGCCCGGCGCCAGGAGCAGCGTCAGCGCGGTCGAGAAGCAGTCGTGGGCGGCTTCGAGCTCGTCGTGGGCTTCGAGGGTCTCGGCCACGATCTCCCAGGGACCGGGGTCGAGCGGTCCCGCGGCACGGATGCCTTCGATGATCGCGCGGGCCTCCGCCTCGTGGCCGTACTCCCACAGATTGGCCGCGTTCAGGGCCTTGACCAGGTGGGGGTGGTCGAGGTCGGGGAAGCCGAGGAGTTCGTCGTAGAGGGTGGTGGCGCGGGCGCGGTCGCCGGCGAGTTCCAGATGGGCCGCGGCCTGGAGGAGCAGCGGCTCACGGTCCTCGGGGTACCGCGCCGCGGCGCGCAGCAGGCGCTCGGCTTCGGTGGTGTGGTCGGCAGGCGTGTCGGGGCGCATGAACCACACCGTACTGCTGTGCGGCTGCGCGGCGGAGGGTGTTCCAGGCCTGGAGAGTTACGGGCCATGGGCCTATCGTGCGGGCCGTGCGGGAGCGGATACCGGTGGTGACGCAGCGGAATGCGCGGGGGCGGAGCGCCGTCGCGCGCGGGCTCTGGACGGGTGCCGAACTGGTGGTGACCCTAGGTGTCGTCCTGTTGTTGCTCGTTGTTCATCAACTGTGGTGGACCAACCGGCAGGCCCGCGCCGGGGCCGAGCACCAGGTGCGGTCCCTTCAGCGGGAGTGGGCGCAGGAGCGCGGGGGAGAGGGGGCGGCGCCCGGGGACGACGATGATCCGGGGGCCGGTTCCCACGAGTCCGGCGAGCCCGGCGAACCCCGCGAGCCCGGTGGCCGGCCGGCCCAGGGCGGCGCCGCCCGCTCCGCGCCCCGCTGGGACCAGGCGTACGCCGTCATCCGCATCCCCCGGATCGGGCTCACCGCCCCCGTGGCCCAGGGCGTCGGCAAGACCGGCGTCCTCGACAAGGGGTACGTCGGGCACTACCCGCGCACCGCGCAGCCCGGCCAAGCCGGGAACTTCGCGCTCGCCGGACACCGCAACACCCACGGCGAGCCCTTCAGATACATCAACCGGCTGCGGCGCGGGGACCGCATCGACATCGAGACCCGGGACGCCGTGTACACGTACACCGTGGACCGTACGCTGGCGCGGACCAGCCCGCGCGACAGCGGTGTCATCGCCGCCGTCCCGCGCAGCAATCTGAAGCCGTACCCCGGCTACGAGCGGGCCGGTTCCTATGTGACGCTCACTACCTGCACGCCCGAATTCACCTCCCGCTACCGGCTTGTCGTATGGGGAAGACTCATGGATGTCCGGTCGCGGTAGCGGCATCGCACTAAGGTTCCCTGACGTGCTCAGACGACGTCCGCAGTTGTTGTGGTTGCTGGTCCCCTACGTGCTGTACCTGGGGGTGCTGCCGCTCGTGAACCGGGTCCACCCGGTGATTCTCGGGCTGCCGTTCCTCTTCGTGTGGCTGCTCGGCGCGACCCTGCTGACCCCCGTCGCCGTATGGCTGACCCGCCGGGGGGACCGCCGGTGAACGCCACGGTCGCCACCTCCGTCTTCGCGGTCTTCATGGTCGCCACCGTCGCCCTCGGGCTGCTCGCGACGCGCGGGCGGCGGAAGGGCGACGGCGAGGGCGGCGGGCTCGCCGAATGGTCCGTGGGCGGACGCAGCCTCGGGACGGTGTTCATCTGGGTGCTGATGGCCGGCGAGGGCTACACCAGCTTCAGCTACCTGGGCGCCGCGGGATGGGGCTACAACTACGGGGCGCCGGTGCTCTACGTGGTGGCGTACATGTCCTGCGGATACGCCATCGGCTACGTCGTCGGACCGATGCTCTGGGCGTACGCGCGCAAGCACGGGCTCGTCGGGATCACCGACATGGTGGCGCACCGCTTCGGGCGGCCCTGGCTCGGCGCGCTCGTCGCCGTCCTCGCGACCGTCTTCCTGCTGCCGTACATCCAGCTCCAGATCACCGGCATGGGCGTCGTCGTCTCGACCATCTCCTACGGTGCCATCAGCCTGAACCAGGCCTATTTCATAGCCTTCGCCGTCACCACCGGATTCGTCGTCGTGAGCGGGCTGCGGGGCAGCGCGTGGGTGTCCGTGCTCAAGGACGTCCTCGTGATCGCCACACTCGGCTTCCTCGCCCTCTACGTACCGATGCACTACTTCGACGGGTACGGGCCCTTCCTCGACCGGCTCGTCACCGAGAAGAGCGAGTGGCTGACCTTCCCCGGGCACGGGAACAGCGGGCTCGGACAGGCCTGGTTCATCACCACCTCGTTCCTCAACTCGCTCACCGTGGTGATCTTCCCGACGACCGTCGCGGGCTACCTCGGCGCGAAGAACGCCGACGTGCTGCGCCGCAACGCGATGCTGCTGCCCGCCTACAACGTGCTGCTCTTCGTGCCGATGCTGCTCGGCATGGCGGCCCTCTTCGTCGTGCCCGGGCTCGTCGGCGCCGAGTCCAACCTGGCGCTCTTCCAGCTCGTCGTGGACTCGCTGCCGGCCTGGGCGGTCGGTGTCATCGGCGTCGCGGCGGCACTCTCCTCGATCGTGCCGATGGCCGTCTTCATGCTGGTGATCGGCACGATGTGGGGACGCAGCGTGCTCTCGCTCGTACCGCGCTGGGAACGGCGGCAGAAGGGCGCGGCGCAGGTGGTCGTGGTGGCCGCGGGCGTGATCGCGCTGGTGCTCACGTACACCGCGCCGAACACCCTGGTGCGGCTCTCCCTCATTTCGTACGAGGGAATGGCGCAGCTGCTCCCCATGGTGCTGCTGGGGCTGCTGTGGCGGCGGCTGACCCTGCTCGGGGCGATGAGCGGTCTGGTCGTCGGCGTGGGGGTGGTGTGCGGGTTCGTGTTCACGGAGAACGACCCGGTGTGGGGGGTGAACGCGGGCATCGTGGCGCTCGGCGCCAACCTCGCCGTCGCCCTGGCGGTGACGTACGCGGGGCCGCGCGAGCGCGACGACCGGCCGGACGACGAGGTGCTCGCCCGGGACGAGATCGGGGCCCCGCGGCAGGAGGCGGAACCCGGCGGCGCTCCCGCGGGAGCCGGGCACTGAACGGCATCGGAGGGCCGGTGCTCCGGGACCGGCCGGCATCGGACGGGCCGGTGCGCCGGCCCCATCGTGTATAACGGCTGGAGAGCATAAGGCGCGCGTCTGTGCGAACGGCACGGGCGCGCTCGGCCGACCGGCCGCGAAGCGGGGAAGAGGGGAGGGGCCGATGCACGGCGACACGAGCCGTCTGCGCGGCGGCCTCGCCCGGCTGCTCCGCCCCGCCGGACTGCTGCTCTTCCTCGTCACCGAAGTCCTCCTCGCCGAGGGCGGCAGTCTCTCCGCCGCGGTCGCGCTCGCCGCGACCGCCGCCGCCGGCTCCGCGCTCGCCGTCGCCTCGGTCATCAGCGCCCGCTGTGCCGTCCCGGTGCCCCGCACCCGGGTCCGCACCGCCATCCGCGACCGGGAGAAACGCACCGCGTTCCTGCCCCAACGGGACCCGGACGCCAAGGGGCGCAGGCGCCCCCGAGCGCCCGGCCGTGCCCTTCCGACGGCCGCGTAGGGGCTCGCAGCAGCAGTAGCCACCCCCGGTAGGTGCGCCATGGGCGCCCCGCGCGGTTCGTCATGCCGAGTCCGTTCTTCTCCCGGCACGACGAGACCCCCGGAGGGCTCACCCATGTCCGTCTTCATGTCCGCGTTCGCAGGCCTGGTCGGCGCGCTGGCCGACGCGCTGCACCCGCTCTTCCAGACCGCGTCCACCGCAGCCGCCATCGTGCTGTTCACCGCACTCGTACGGCTCGCCGTGCACCCCCTGTCGCGGGCCGCGGCGCGGGGACAGAAGGCCCGCACCAGGCTCCAGCCGCAGATCGCCGAACTGCGCAAGAAGCACGGCAAGAACCCCGAGCGCATGCAGAAGGCGCTCATGGAGCTGCACAAGGAGGAGAAGGTCTCGCCGCTCTCGGGCTGCCTGCCCAGCCTGTTGCAGATGCCCGCCTTCTTCCTGCTGTACCACCTCTTCTCCAGCCAGAAGATCGGCGGCGACCCCAACGCGCTCCTGGGCCACCAGCTCTTCGACGCCCCGCTCGGCGAGCGCTGGCACGACGCCCTCGCGCACGGCGGGCTGTTCGGCGCGCAGGGCATGGTCTACCTCGGCCTGTTCGCGATCGTCGCCGCCGTGGCCACGTTCAACTACCGGCGGACGAAGCGACAGATGGCCGCCAACCCCGTCACCCCGGCCGCGGGCCCCGACGGACAGCCGGTGCCCGGCATGGGCGCGATGACCAAGCTGATGCCGCTGATGTCCTTCGCCACCCTCTTCACCGTGTCCGTCGTACCGCTCGCCGCCGCTCTGTACGTCGTCACCAGCACCACCTGGACCGCGGTCGAGCGGGCCGTGCTCTACCGCGACATGCCGGCCGCCGGGACCGCCATGGCCGCCGCGGCGTGATCGGAGCGGCGAGTGCGCCGGTCCAGTGTGTGAACAGGGTCTTGCGGAGTGATCGGACGTCTTGGACGATCGGACAAGCCTGCGATGGCCGCCACCCATCCGACGGGCCCGATCACGACCAAGGGGAGACAGACCGTTGAAGCTGCTTCGTGTGGGTACGGCAGGTGCGGAACGACCGGCGCTGCTGGACGAGAACGGAACCCTGCGCGACCTGTCGGGAGTCGTCCCCGACATCGACAGCGCCCTGCTCGCCGACGAGTCGGCGCTCGCCCGGGTACGGGCCGCCGCGGCCGCGCCCGGCGAGCTGCCCGAGCTCGACGCCGAGGGGCTGAGGGTCGGGCCGCCGCTCGCCCGGATCGGCAAGATCGTGTGCATCGGGCTGAACTACCACGACCACGCCACCGAGACCGGCGCGGCGATACCGACCGAGCCGATCCTCTTCTTCAAGGCGCCGGACACCGTCGTCGGACCCGACGACACGGTGCTGGTGCCGCGCGGCAGCGTCAAGACCGACTGGGAGGTCGAGCTCGCCGTCGTCATCGGGCGCACCGCCCGCTACCTGGAATCCGCCGAGGAGGGGCTCGCGCACGTCGCCGGATACGCGACCGCGCACGACGTCTCCGAGCGCGAGTTCCAGATCGAGCGCGGGGGCACCTGGGACAAGGGCAAGAACTGCGAGACGTTCAACCCGCTGGGGCCGTGGCTGGTGACGGCGGACGAGATCGCCGACCCGCAGGCGCTGCCGCTGAAGCTCTGGGTCAACGGTGAGCTGAAGCAGGACGGTACGACGGCAGACCAGATCTTCCCGGTGGGCGAAGTGGTCCGGTACCTGAGCCACTTCATGACGCTGTACCCGGGCGATGTGATCAACACCGGGACGCCGGCCGGGGTCGCCCTGGGGCAGCCCGAGCCCAAGCCGTATCTGCGGGCGGGTGACGTCGTGGAGCTGGAGATCGCCGGGCTGGGGCGGCAGCGGCAGGAGCTCAAGGACGCGTAGCGGGCTGCGCGGGGCGGGGCGGTTGCCGGGTGTCCTCGGTGGCCCGCCCCGCCCCGCGTGTCTTTCCCTACGCGTCGAGCGTCGTCGCGAACTGCTCCAGCGCCTCGACCACCATGGCGTGGTCCTCCGCCTGGGGCAGGCCCGAGACCGTGACCGAGCCGATGACGCCCGCGCCCTCGACCGCGATGGGGAACGAGCCGCCGTGCGCGGCGTAGTCGCCCGGGTTCAGGCGCGAGGAGGCGTCGAAGGTCGTCCCTTTCGCCCGGAAGCGCGTTCCGACCAGGTACGAGCTCTCGCCGTACCGTTCCACGACCTTGCGCTTGCGGTCGATCCAGGCGTCGTTGTCCGCGCTCGATCCGGGCAGCGCGGCATGGAACATCTGCTGTGCGCCGCGGCGGATGTCGATCGAGACCGGGGCGTGCCGTTTCCGGGCCATCGAGACCAGCAGGTCGCCGAGCGCGTACGCGTCGTCGTAGCTGAAGTGCGGCAGCGTCAGCCGGCGTTCCTGGGCGATGAGCTCGGAAATGGTCGGAGCGTTGGGGCTCATTCGGGCTGCTCCTCTGTATCGGCGGAGGCGGGGGAGGGGGCAGAGACGGAGTCGGAGGCAGGGCCGGAGTCGGAGTCGGGGTCGGAGTCGGATTCTGGATCGGCGGGGTCGGAGAGCTTCACGGTGACGCCCTCGCGGGCCGAGCGGCGGGCCGCTTCCAGGACATCCAGGGCCGCGGCCGCCTGAAGCGCGTTCACCGGATTTTCACCCTTTCCGCGCAGCGCGTCGGCGACCGCCGCGTAGTACGCGGGATAGTCGCCCGGCAGCGTCCGGACCGGGATGCCGCCCCCGGTCAGCGGGGACTCGCCCGAGCCGATCCGGCCCCACAGCTCCTCGGGCTCCTCGCCCCACGGCCGGTCCGCAGCCGGGCGCACGCCCGCGCGGAGGTCGGCCTCCTGCGGGTCGAGGCCGTACTTCACATAGCCGGCGGTCTGCCCGAGCACCCGGAAGCGCGGGCCGCGCTGGGCCGTCGTGGCACTGACGTACAGATGCGAACGTACCCCGTTCACATGGGTGATCGCGAGGAACGTGTCGTCGTCGGCGGCGGCCCCGGGGCGGCGCACATCGGACTCCGCGTACACCAGCGCCGCCGGCCCGAACAGGGTGAGCGCCTGGTCGACGACATGACTGCCCAGGTCGTACAGCAGCCCGCCGATCTCCTGCGGGTCGCCCGACTCGCGCCAGCCGCCCTTCGGCTGCGGGCGCCACCGCTCGAAGCGGGACTCGAAGCGCTGTACCTCGCCCAGTTCGCCGTCCGCGAGCAGACGGGCGAGAGTACGGAAGTCGTTGTCCCAGCGGCGGTTCTGGAAGACCGAGAGCAGCAGACCGCGCTCCTCGGCCAGGGCCGCGAGCCCACGCGCCTCGGCCGCCGTACCGGCGATCGGCTTGTCCACCACGACCGGCAGACCGGCCTCCAGCGCGGCGGTCGCGATCGGGACATGGGTCCTGTTCGGCGAGGCGATCACGATCAGATCGAGGGCGTCGGGGCCGTCCGCACGCTCCCACAGCTCCTGCGGCGACGCGGCGAACCGCACGTCGGGGAACTCGGCGCGGGCCTGCGCCCGCCGCTCCTCGTCCGAGGTGACGACCGTGTCGAGGACGAGACCGTCGGTCGCCGCGATCAGCGGGGCATGGAAGACGGAACCCGCCAGGCCGTAGCCGACGAGTCCGACGCGCAGGGGGGCCTCGGACGGTCCGGGCGTCTCGTGAGTCGCGTTGCCAGTCATGCCTGCCACTTAAGCAACGCTGTTGCCATAGTGCAAGCGACAGGGACAATGGGACGGTGAACAGGAGCAACAGCGGCGCGAACCTGCCGACGCTGCGCAGCCACAACGCCGCGCTGGTGCTGGATCTGCTGCGGGCGGCGGGCGGGGCCGGCATCAGCAGGCTCGAACTCGCCGAGCGCACGGGGCTCACGCCCCAGGCCGTCAGCAAGATCACCGCCCGGCTGCGGGCCGAGGGCCTGGTCGCCGAGGCGGGCCACCGGGCGTCCACCGGGGGCAAGCCGCGCACCGTGCTGCGGCTGGTTCCGGACGCCGGGTACGCGGTCGGCCTGCATCTGGACCGCGACGAGCTGACGGTGGTGCTCGTCGACCTGTCCGGCGCGGTCGCCGCGAGCCGCACCGCCCCGCTGGACCTCGGCGCCCCGGCGGACGAGGTGCTGGCGGCGGCCGCGGACGCGGTGACGGCGGTACGGGGCGGGGGCGCGGGGCCGGGGGGCCGGCAGGTGCTCGGGGTCGGCGTCGCGGTGCCGGGCCCGCTCGACCACCGGGGCGGGGTGCTGCACCGCGTCACCGGGTTTCCGCAGTGGGACGGCTATCCGTTGCGCGACGCGCTCGCCGTGCGGACCGGGCTGCCCGTCGTCGTCGACAAGGACACCAACGCCGCCGCCCTCGGGCTCGCCCTGCGGGAGGCGGGCGGCGGCGACTTCGCGTATCTGCACCTCGGGACCGGGCTCGGTGCCGGGCTGGTCCTCGGCGGGGCGCTGCACCGCGGGGCCCGTACCGGGGCCGGTGAGTTCGGGCACCAGACGGTCCAGCTGGACGGGCCGGTCTGCGGCTGCGGGGCGCGCGGCTGCATCGAGGCGCTCTGTCTGGCCGCGGTCGCCCGGGGGGATGCCGCGGAGGCCGCCCGGGTGCTGGGGACCGGCGCCGCCAATCTCGTCGGGCTGCTCGACATCGACCGGGTGGTGCTCGGCGGCCGTACGGTGGCGGCCGATCCCGAGGCCTACGTACGGGGTGTCCGCGCCGTGATCGACGAGCGCGCCGGGCGGGGCGGTGCCGACGCGCCGGTGCCGGTCGTCGTCGCGGGGGGCGGGGACCGGCCGGTCGCGGAGGGGGCCGCCCAGCTGGTCCTGGCCCCGCTGTTCGGGCGGGCCGGCGACACGGGCGGGCGCTGAGCCGGAGGCGCCGGCGCCGGACCGGGCGAACGGAGGGCCGGGGCCCGTCCGGCGGACCGGGGCCGGACAGCCCCTGGGCCGGACGGGCGGAATCCGGCGGCCGGCCGGGCGGCCCCCCGGCATGTCGGCGCCGGCCGCCTCGCGCGTGCGTGGCAGGGTCGCGGCCCAGAAACCGGTGAACTCCGGCGTACGGGGTGAGCCGGCCGTCTCGCGAGCAGCGAAGGTGATCCCCCCGATGCCCCCCGTCCCCGGCGCCACTCCTGCCCCGCCCCCGCCCGGCACGCCTTCCGGTTCCGCCCCATCGGCCGGGCCCACCGCACCGGCCGACTCCGGGCCGGGCCGCGCTCTCGGTTCGATGCCCGGCAGCACCGGCGTCCCCGTCCCCGTCTCCGGACCCACCGCGAGGCCCATGACCACGTCGGGCCCGGCATTCTTCCCCGACGCCAGCCCCACCTCCGTCCCCGTGACCGTGGCCGCGTCCATCCCGGTCCTCACCGCCCCCGCGCATCCTCCTTCGTCCTCGCCCTCGTCCTCGTCCTCGCCGCCCCCCGGGCGGACCCGGCACGGACTGGCGCTCGGGCTGGTCGCGGCGAGCGTGGTCCTCGGCGGCACATCCGTCGCACCCGCCTCCGCCGCGTCCTCGGCCACCCCGCTCTCTTCGCCCGGCTCCACGACCGCCGACCAGCCGCCCGCCTGCGGTGATCCGGCGGCGAAGGACTTCCCGATCAGCACCCGCATCCACGGCGGCCCGGACACCTACGCGTCCGGCGGCGGCTACGGAACCTGGTACCTGGACCTGACCAACACCACCACCGAGCCGTGCCGGGCCGTCCACCCGGTGCTCGTCCTCCTCGACGAGGACCACAAGCTGACCTCCGACCAGATCCAGCTGAAGTTCTCCGAGCAGGCAAGCCCCGGTACGGAGCACCGCGTCACCTGGGAGACCACCGACCAGGACGAGCACATCGGCGTCTTCGGCGGCGAGGACGGCGACTCCTTCGGTGGTTTCACCGTCCCGGCGGGCCGCACCGTCACCGTCCAGGTCCGGATGGCGTTCACCTCCGACACCAGCCCCGGCCGGATCACCGCCAACGCCGCCATCGTCCAGCGGCAGCACGTGGCGGGCGGCACGGCCGGCAAGGCGGGCAGGGATGACGGGGCCTGGGTCGGGGAGTCCGACGAGTACCCCTTCACCGTCGTCGATGCGAGCGACGGAGACGGGACCGAGACCGACGAGATCACAGGGATCGACGGGATCGACGGGACCGACGGGATCACAGGGATCGACGGGACCGACGGGACCGACGGGACCGACGGGATCACAGGGATCGACGAGACCGACGGGACCGACGAGACGGCCGGGACCGGTGAAGCCGCCGGGACCGATGAAACCGCTGAGACCGGTGGGACGGCCGGCACCGGGGAGGTCGGCGGAACCGGAGACGCCCCGCGCGAGGACCATCCGGTCGTACCCGGCCGGACCCCGGCACCGAGCGATCGCCCGGAGCTGGCCGCGACCGGCTCGGGCAGCGCCCCCGCGGCCGGTCTCACCGTCGCCGGGTTCCTGATCGGCGGCGGGGCGATGGTGATCACGGCACGGCGGTCGCGCCGCGCACGCCCCTGAACCTCCCCCGACCGTGCCCCGAACCGCCCTTTCCCCGCCCGGACGTTCACAGCTGTTCATGTCCGTCTGCCACCATCGGGCCGTGGACTACCCGCACGACCAGGCACCTGGCGCACCCATCCGTTCCGGCATCCCGGAGCACGGCCGTATTCCCAAGTACTACGCCGTCAAGGCTCATGTCTCGGTGCTCATAGAGGAGTTGGGCGAGGGCGGCATGCTGCCCACCGAACGCGATCTCGCCGAGCGCTACGAGGTCTCGCGCGAGACGGTGCGCCAGGCGCTGCGCGAACTCCTGCTGGAGGGGCGGCTCGCCCGCCAGGGGCGCGGCACCGTCGTGGCGGGCCCCAAACTGGAGCAGCCGCTCTCGCTGGCGAGCTATACCGAAGGCGTACGCCGCCAGGGCCGCACCCCGGGCCGTCACCTCATCGGCCTGGAGCGGTTCCCCTGCCCCGGGGCGCTCGCCGCGGACATCGGGGTGGAGCGCGGCGAGCCGGTCTGGCACCTGGAGCGTGTGCTGCTCGCCGACGACGACCGGGTCGGGCTGGAGAGCACGTACGTCTCCGTCGCCCGCGTACCGGACCTGGACACCGGGTTCGACCCCGACTCGTCCTTCTACGCCTACCTCCGCGACCGGCTCGGGATCCCCTTCGGTGACGCCGACGAGCGGATCGAGACGGTGCTCGCGACACCGCGCGAGGCACTGCTCATCGGTACGCCGCCCGCGCTGCCCATGCTGCTGATCCACCGCATCTCGCGCGACACGGCCGGAAAGCCGCTGGAGCGCGTACGGACCCTCTACCGCGGCGACCGCTTCTCCTTCACCGCGCACCTGGGCCCGCAGGACGGCCGCTGAACAACGGTCCCGCACGCACGACCACCCCGCACGCACGACGACGACCGCCCCGCGGATCGACTCATCACGATAACGAGAACGTAACGGGTCTAGGCCAAGTTTGAGGCCCAGTTCACCTTCCCGTTGCCGTACCGATCCGTCCGGGTCACCCGCCCCGAGGAGCGTAGCCGTCGTGAGAGTCATCGTCGTAGGAGCCGGCGTGGTGGGAACCATGCACGCCTGGCACGCAGTCAACCGCGGCCACGAGGTCGTACAGATCGAGCGCGAGAGCGAGGCGCGCGGGGCATCGCTCCGCAATTTCGGACAGATATGGGTCAGCGGCCGGGCCGGTGGCGAGGAGCTGGAGACGGCGCTGCGCGCCCGTGAGCTGTGGGAGGGCATCGGGGCGCAGGTCCCGGGCCTCGGCTTCCGGGCCTGCGGCTCGCTCACCCCGCTCCGTACCGAGCTGGAGACCGCCGTCGCCGAGGCGGCCGTCGCCCGGCCCGACGCGGCGGCCCGCGGCTACAAGCTGCTCACCGCGGGCGAGGCCCGCGCGGTCAACCCCGCGCTGCGCGGGGAGTTCACCGCCGCCCTGTGGTGCGAGCGGGACGCAGCGGTCGAGCCGCGCACCGCGCAGCTCGTGCTGAAGCAGGAGCTGTTGAAGTCCGGCCGGTACACCTTCCTCGGCGGACGCGAGGTCCGCGAAGTGGTGGGCACCGCCTCCGTCCGCGACGACCACGGCGATGTGCACACCGGTGACGCCGTGATCCTGGCCACCGGTGCCTGGCTCGGCGGTCTCGTCCGCGAACTGGCCGGGCCCGATCTGCCGGTGCGCCGCGTCCGCCTCCAGATGATGCAGACCGACCCGCTCGGCGAGCCGCTCACCACCTCCGTCGCCGACGCGGACAGCTTCCGCTACTACCCGGCGTACCGGAGCCAGGCGCTGGACGCCCTCAACGACGGTCAGGCCCAGGCGCCCACCGCGGCGGCTCACAGGATGCAGCTGCTGATGGTGCAGCGCCGGGACGGCGGACTGACCATCGGCGACACCCACGAGTACGAGCACCCCTTCTCCTTCGACACCGTCGAGGAGCCGTACGAGCACCTCGCCGGGGTCGTCGAGTCCTTCCTCGGCCGCCCGCTGCCGAGGATCCGCCACCGCTGGGCCGGGGTCTACGCCCAGTGCACCGACACCGGCCGGGTCGTCCACCGCCAGCAGGTACGGGACGGCGTCTGGCTGGTCACCGGACCGGGCGGCCGGGGCATGACCTGCTCGCCCGCCATCGCCGAAACGACCGCCAACGAACTGGGCTGGTGAAGAAGTTGAGCAACACCGACAAGCTGAACCTGATCGTCCTCGACATGGCCGGCACCACCGTCGCCGACGGCGGCCTCGTCGAGCAGGCGTTCTCCGCCGCCGCCGACCGCCTCGGCGTCGAGCCCGGCTCCGCCGACCACGCCGAGAAGCTCGGCTATGTGCGCGCCACCATGGGCGAGTCCAAGATCTCCGTCTTCCGGCACCTCTTCGGTGACGAGGACCGGGCCCAGCAGGCCAACACCGCCTTCGAGCAGGCGTACGGGGAACTGGTCGACGGCGGCCGCATCGCCCCGGTCCCCGGCGCCCGCGAGGCCATCGAGCGGCTCAAGGGCGAGGGCCGGACCGTGGTCCTGTCCACCGGCTTCGCCCGGACCACCCAGGACGCGATCCTGGCCGCGCTCGGCTGGCAGGACCTGGTCGCCCTGACCCTCTGCCCGGCCGACGCGGGCGGCCGCGGCCGCCCCTATCCGGACATGGTCCTCGCCGCCTTCCTGCGCACCGGCGCCGTCGACGGCGTCCAGCAGACCGTGGTCGCGGGCGACACCTCGTACGACATGCTCAGCGGCGTGCGCTCCGGCGCCGGGATCGTCGCGGGCGTGCTCACCGGCGCCCACGACAAGGACCAGCTGACCCGCAACGGCGCCACGCATGTGCTCGGCTCGGTCGCCGAGCTCCCGGACCTGATCGCGCGGGCCGAGGCATGACCGGCGGGGAGCGGTCCGTCCGCAGCGGAATCAGGTTCGACCGGGTCAGCGTCGAGTACGGCGGCAACACCGTCCTCGACCGGCTCGATCTGACGGTCGAACCCGGCGAGGTCATGGCCCTGCTCGGCCCCTCGGGCTCGGGCAAGACCACCGCCCTGCGCGCCGTCGCCGGATTCGTCCGGCCCGCCTCGGGCCGGGTGTACCTCGGTGACCGCGACGTCACCGGGCTGCCGCCGCACAAGCGCGGCATCGGCATGGTCGTCCAGCAGTACGCCCTCTTCCCGCACATGCGGGTCCAGGACAACGTCGCCTTCGGGCTCAAGGCCCGCAAGGCCGCGAAGGACGGGATTCCCGAACGGGTCGCCGAGGCCCTCGACATGGTCGGCATGGCCACCTATGCCAAGCGCTACCCGCGCGAGCTCTCCGGCGGCCAGCAGCAGCGCGTCGCCATCGCCCGCGCGCTCGCCATCCGGCCCGGCGTCCTGCTGCTCGACGAACCGCTCTCCGCCCTCGACGCCCAGCTCCGCTCCGGAATGCTCGCCGAACTGGCGCGGCTGCACCGGGAGTTGCCGGACGTCTCCATCCTGTACGTCACCCACGACCAGGTCGAGGCGCTCACCCTCGCCGACCGGATCGCGGTCATGGACCGGGCGAGGCTCCAGGACTGCGGCACCCCGCAGGACCTGTACCGCCGCCCGCGCACCGAGTTCACCGCCTCGTTCGTCGGCAACGCGAACCTGCTGCCGGTCACCGTCGCCGACGGCGCCGACACCGTCGACTTCGCCGGCCGGGCACTCGGCGTACCGACCGGCGAGGTCTCCCGGGGCGCCACCGCCACCCTGTGCGTCCGGCCCCACCTGGTCGGGCTCGGCGACGGACCCAACGCGCTCAGCGGCACCATCGCCGAGGTCCAGTGGCGCGGCTCCACCCACCGGCTGTACGTCGACGTCGACGGCCACCGGGTCAAGGCGGACCTGCGGGAGCTGCGCGAGACCCCGGCGCTCGGCGACCGGGTCACGCTGCACTTCGCGGCCGAGGACGCGGTGCTGCTGCCCGCGGGCGCGGCGCCGGGAGCAGGGGGAGGAGCCGATGGCTAGCACCGCACAGCCCGTCGCACCGGTCATCGGCGGCTCGACGGCCCCGCGCCGGCACATCGGCGGGGGCGAGCAGCCGGACCAGACCGGACCGCGGACCCCGGCCCGCGAGGCCCGCCGCGTGCCCGCCTTCGTCTGGGCGCTGCCGCCCGTCGCCGTCCTCGCGCTCGTCTTCCTCTACCCGCTGGCCCTCGTCGTCCAGCAGTCCTTCAGCCCGGACGAGGGCGGCACCTCGATCGCCCCGTACGGCGAGGTGTTCGCCTCGGAGTCGTTCCGCTCGGCGCTGACCACCACGGTCTGGCTGGCGGTCGGCGCCACGGTGGGATGCCTGGTGCTGGGCTTCGTCCTGGCCATGATCATCGCGTTCGTACCGTTCCCCGGCGGCCGGGCGGTCGCCAAGTTCATCGACGTCTTCCTCTCCTTCCCGTCGTTCCTGATCACGCTCGCCCTGCTGTTCATCTACGGCAACGTCGGCATGGCCAACGGCGTCTGGACGGACCTCACGGGGGCGTCCAGTGGCCCCTTCGACTTCCTCACCACCCCGTGGGGCGTGCTGCTCGCCGAGATCACCTACTTCACCCCCTTCGTGATGCGCCCGCTGCTCGCCGCGTTCTCGCAGCTCGACAGCGCACAGCTGGAGGTGGCGTCCTCGCTGGGCGCGGGGCCGGCCCGGATCGTGCGGCGGGTGATCCTCCCCGAGGCGCTTCCCGCGCTCGCCGCGGGCGGCAGCCTCGTCCTCGTGATGTGCCTCAACGAGTTCGGCATCGTGCTGTTCACCGGCGCGAAGGGCGTCACGACCCTGCCGATGCTCGTCTACAGCAAGGCGATCCTGGAGTCCGACTACCCGGCGGCCTGTGTCGTCGCCGTCGTCAACATCGCGATCTCCGTCGGCCTCTACACCCTGTATCGGATGGTGAGCCGCCGTGTTGGTGCATAGCCGTACGGGGAAATGGGCCACCTGGGCCGTGTTCTTCGTGCTCTTCGTCCCGCTGTTCGCGGTGCCGCTGCTGGTCGTCCTCGCCGCCTCGTTCACCACCAACTGGTCCGGCGCCTTCCCCTCCGGGCCGACCGCCGAGCACTACGCGGCGGCGACCGGCGGCGACTCGCTCCAGGCGCTGACCACCAGCCTGATCACGGCCGTCAGCGCCAGCCTGCTCGCCCTGACCATCGGGTCCTGGGCCGCGCTGGCCGCCGCCTCGATGCGCAGGCGCGGCAGGAGATTCCTCGACGCGCTGTTCATGCTGCCGGTCGCCGTGCCGTCGGTGGTCGTCGGGCTCGCCGTGCTCGTCGCGTTCAGCAAGCCGCCGATGCTGCTGAACGGGACGCGCTGGATCGTGATCCTGGCGCACACCATTCTTGTCACGGCGTTCGCCTATTCGTCGGTTTCGGCGGCAATAGTGCGTCTCGACCCGATGTACGAGCAGGCGGCGGCCAGCCTGGGCGCCCGCCCCGGTTACGTCCTGTGGCGCATCAAGCTGCCGCTCCTGCTGCCGTCCCTCACGGCGGCCGCAGGGCTCTGCTTCGCGCTGTCCATGGGCGAGCTGAGCGCCACGATGATGCTCTACCCGCCGGACTGGACACCGCTCCCGGTGCAGATCTTCGCGGCCACCGACCGTGGCTCGCTCTTCACCGGAGCGGCCGTCGCCGTGGTCCTGATGGGAACGACGCTGCTCGTGCTGCTCGGCGTCTCCCGGATCCGCACCAGGGCCTCGTACCGCTGATCCGCCGACATCCCCGCAACGACTCCGGCCGGCTTCCGGCCGACATCCAGGAGATACGACTGCCATGCGCAAGAACCACCTCAAGCCCATAGCCGCCGTCACCGGCTGCCTCGCCCTCGCCGCCACCCTCTCCGCCTGCGGCGGCTCCTCGGCCGCCTCCGACGAGAAGGTCGTCACCGTCTACAGCGCCGACGGCCTCAAGGGCGAGAACGGCGACGGCTGGTACGACAAGGTGTTCAAGGACTTCGAGAAAAAGACCGGCATCAAGGTCAAGTACGTGGAGGGCGGCTCCGGCGAGATGGTGCAGCGCGCCGTCCGCGAGAAGTCCAACACCCAGGCGGACGTCCTGGTCACCCTGCCGCCGTTCATCCAGCAGGCCGACAGCAAGGGCCTCCTCGCCGCGTACGCCCCGGCCGGCTCCGACCAGGTCGACGGCGCGGACAAGGCCGCCGACTCCAAGTGGACCTCGGTCGTCAACAACTACTTCGGCTTCATCTACAACAAGAAGGAACTGAAGTCGGCGCCCACCACCTGGGAGGAGCTGCTCGACGGGAAGTTCAAGAACAAGATCCAGTACTCCACCCCCGGAGTCGCCGGTGACGGCACGGCCGTACTCATCAAGGCCATGCACGACTTCGGCGGCAAGGAGCCGGCGATGGCGTACCTGAAGAAGCTCCAGGCCAACAACGTCGGCCCGTCCGCCTCCACCGGCAAGCTGGCCCCCAAGGTCGACAAGGGCGAGCTGCTCGCCGCCAACGGCGACGTCCAGATGAACTTCGCCCAGTCCAAGGACATGCCGAACCTCGGCATCTGGTTCCCCGCGAAGCAGGGCGGCAAGTCCACCACCTTCGCCCTGCCGTACGCGGCCGGCCTGGTGAACAAGGCCCCGCACAGCGCCAACGGCAAGAAGCTGCTCGACTTCATGCTCTCCGAGCAGGCCCAGAAGGACGTCAGCGCGGTCGGCGGCGGCTTCTCCGCCCGCAAGGACGTCAAGGGCACCGACGCCAACGCCATCGAGCTCTCCAAGCTGATGGACGGGGTTGAGGTCTTCGCACCCGACTGGTCGGACATCGGCACCAACCTGGACGACTACGTCGGCGCCTGGAAGTCGGCCACCGGCAGCTGAGCGTTGCCGGGGGATTCACGGCAGGGGTATGGACCTCCGGCGGATCATCGCGAAAAGATAACGGGTCTAGTCCCGCGTTCAACTCCTCGCCCCCGGGCGGGGAGTTGAACGCGTGCCCCCACGCCTCGACGGAGGACCCGTGACCACAGGCATGTCCCGCCGCGCTCTCCTCATGAGCGCCGCCGCCCTCGCCACCGCCGCAGGACCGCTCGCCGCGGCCACCACCGCCCGGGCCGCGGCCCGTACCCCCAAGGTCCTGGTCATCGGCCTGGACGGTGCCCTGCTGAACCGGATCAAGGACGCGGACGCGCCGCATCTCGACGCCCTGATGTCCGCCGGACTCACCTCGGTCAGCCCGCTCTACGCCGACCCGATGGCGCCGACCCTCTCCGGCCCCGGCTGGTCCACGATCATCACCGGCGTCTGGCCCGACAAGCACCGCGTCAAGGACAACGCCTTCACCGGCAACGCCTTCGCGCAGTACCCCGACTTCCTCACCCGGATCGAGACCGCGAAGCCGGGGCTGTCCACGTACGCCGTCGCCTCCTGGAACCCCGTCACCGACACGATCTTCTCCGCGAAGGTCGACACCCGGGTCTCCACCCCGGACGCCGAGTACGACACCGGCACCACCAGCAGGGCCGTCGCCGAACTGGCCGGCGGCGACCGGGACGCGGTCTTCGTCCACCTCGACAACGTCGACCACGCCGGACACAGCCACGGCGCCGCGAGCAAGGAGTACCTGGACGCCATCCACGGCGTGGACGCCCAGGTCGGGCAACTGGTCGCCGCGGTACGGGGCCGGGCCACCCACGGCTCCGAGGACTGGCTCATCATGATCACCGCCGACCACGGGCACACCGACGCGGGCGGCCACGGCGGCTCCAGCGCGGCCGAACGGCAGACCTTCCTCATCGCGAGCGGCGGCTCCGCCACCCCGGGCTCCACCCGCCACGACATCAGGATGCCGGACGTCGCCGCCTCCGCCCTCGCCCACCTCGGCATAGCCGTCGACCCGGCCTGGGGCCTCGACGGCCGGCCGTTCCAGCAGCCCGTTCCCGACGCCTTCGACGCGCTCCGCCCGCAGCTGGCGACCCGCGTCGACGAGACGGGAACCGGCGCCGCCGTCATCGGCTTCACCCACACCCCGCCGCCCGGCTGGTCGATCGACAACAGCGCGATGGGTACCGGCGGGGTCACCGAATGGCGCGGCTGGACCTTCACCACCGACGAGTTCTGGACATCCGCCGAGCGCGGCCAGTGGCGCGAGACCAACGTCCGGGCCCGGAACGTCTTCGCGGTCGCCGACGGCGACGAATGGAGCGACAAGAGCTTCACCGGCACCTTCGACTCCACCCTGATCGGCCCCGCCCGGCCGGTCACCGGCGGCCGCACCGCCACCCTCGCCTACACCACCCACTACCGCCAGGAAGCCCCGCAGAAGGGCGAGGTGCTCGTCTCCTACGACGGGGGCACCCCGGCCGTCGTGAAGACGTACACCTCCGACACCGTCGCGAAGACCGAATCACTCACCCTCCAGGTCCCCGCCGGAGCCACCACCGCACAGGTCCGCTTCCGCTACACCGGCGGAAACAACTGGTTCTGGGTGATCGACGGAGTGACACTCACGCCCGCCTGATCCAGCCGTTCCGGCAGGTCGAACGGACGGCCTAAAATCGGGGGCGTCGGCGCTGCACAACGCGGTGCCGCCGGCGTCCCCGCACACGGCGTACGGCAGGAGTCCCGCACATGGCAGAGCGCAAGCCGATCTCATCCTGGCTCACCGACATGGACGGAGTCCTGATCCACGAGGGGACACCGATCCCCGGGGCGGACGCCTTCATCAAGCGGTTGCGTGACTCGGGACTGCCCTTCCTGGTCCTCACCAACAACTCCATCTACACCGCCCGCGACCTGCACGCCCGGCTGAAGCGCATGGGCCTGGACGTGCCCGTGGAGAACATCTGGACCTCCGCCCTGGCCACCGCCCAGTTCCTGGACGACCAGCGGCCCGGCGGCACGGCGTACGTCATCGGTGAGGCCGGCCTCACCACCGCCCTGCACGACATCGGCTACGTCCTCACCGACCACGAGCCCGACTACGTGGTCCTCGGCGAGACCCGGACCTACAGCTTCGAGGCGCTCACCAAGGCGATCCGGCTGATCAACGGCGGCGCCCGCTTCATCTGCACCAACCCCGACGAGACCGGCCCGTCCGCCGAGGGCCCGCTGCCCGCCACCGGTTCCGTCGCCGCCCTCATCACCAAGGCCACCGGCAAGGCCCCGTACTTCGCGGGCAAGCCCAACCCGCTGATGATGCGCACCGGGCTCAACGCGATCGGCGCCCACTCCGAGTCCAGCGCTATGATCGGCGACCGGATGGACACCGATGTGCTGGCCGGTCTTGAGGCGGGAATGCAGACCTTCCTGGTCCTCACCGGGCTCACCACGGTCGCCGACATCGACAAGTACCCCTTCCGGCCGTCCACGGTCGTCGACTCGATCGCCGATCTGGTCGGTCTCGTCGACGCGGGCTGAGCCGGGCGGGACACGGTTCCCGCAGGGCGGGGGAGGGCCCCGGGCGGATGCCCGGGGCCCTTTCTCCGCGCTCCTGCGGATGCGAAAACCGCCCGGAGGCGTGAACCTTCACTGAGGAGGTTCACGATGCGTTCCACAACCCTCACGTTCTGTGCCGCCGCGGTCGTCGTGGCGACCCTGGTGCCGGCCTCGGCCGCACTGGCCGAATCCGACCCCGGGTCCGCCCAGGAGAAAGGCAGTGCCTCCCTCACGGCGTCCCCCTCCTCGGTCACCCCGGGCGGTGAGATGGATCTGCGGCTGGAGGGCTGCAAGGGCCGCGAGGCCACCGGTGCGTCCGATGCCTTCGTGTCCGAGGCGCGCTTCTCGCCAGCCGCGGACGGGGGCCTCTTCGCCGAGGCCACGATCAGCTCGGACGCCTCCCCGGGCGACCACGACGTCCGGATCGACTGCAAGGACGGCAAGGGCGCCGGGGCCGCCGGCAAGGTCACCGTCATCGACCGCGGCCGGGCCACCCCGCTCGCCCCGGTCGCCGCGGGCGGCGGCGGCACAGCCCTGTTCGCCGGCCGGGACGCCCGGCAGGAGGGACCCGGCACCGTGCACGCGGTGATCGGACTGGCCCTGGCGGCCGTCGCGGCCGTCTCCGTGGCGTTCCGCAGCGCGCGCCGCCGCCGTCCGGCCTCGGACTGACGTGTCCGCCCCGGACAGCCCCGCGGGGCACGGCAGGCTGCTCGCCGGAGTGGTCTGGGCCGTCCTGCTGCTGGGCCTGTGGCTCTGGGGTCGCGGGATCACCGACGGCTCCGGCGCCAGCTCCGCCCCGACCACCGGCGACGTCGCAGCGGTGGGCCGCCCCGTCGGTGTACCGCTGCCCCCGCCGCACGCCCCGATCAAGGGGGCTGTGCCGGAGCGGGTCGAGATCCCGTCGATCGGCGTCGAGGCCCCCGTGGTCTCCCGCGGCCTGGACAAGGACGGGGCGATCGAGCCGCCCCCGTTCGACACGCCGCAGACCGTCGGCTGGTACGGCGGCGGCACCGAGCCCGGCGCGAAGGGCCCCGCCCTTCTCGTCGGCCACGTCGACACCGAGACCAGGCAGGCCGTCTTCTACGGGCTGAGCGCGGCCCGCCCCGGCGCCAAGGTCGAGATCACCCGCGTCGACGGCACCGTCGCCGAGTTCACCGTCGACGACGTCCAGGTCTTCACCCGGGCCCGCTTCGACGCCCACAAGGCGTACGGCCCCCGCAAGGACGGCCGGGCGGAACTCCGCCTGATCACCTGTGGCGGCACCTTCGACCGGGCGTCGCAGTCGTACGAGGCGAATGTGGTCGTCTCCGCCTATCTGACCGGTGAGAAGCCCGCGGGTGGCCGCGTCTGAGATGTCACGACGGTAAGGGTGCGGCAGCGCACCGGCGCCCGCACCGGGGTGGACGTACGGCGGTCACGACGGCCGCGGCGAGCATGCGGACGAGCGCGGGGTGGACGGCCGCAGTGACCGCGGCGGGGGCGGCTGCGCCGCCCGCGGGCAGCGCCTCGGACCCTGACATCGGCCCCGTCCCTGCGGCGACGGCAAGGACACGGCGAGCAGCCCGCACCGGGCCGGCCCGGACGGCAACGAGTCCGGACGGCAACGCGTCCGGACGGACCGCCGCATGCACCCGGAGACGGCGACATCTTCGGCTTCGGGACCACGCGGGCCGGTACGGACCTCGGCGGGCGGCTCTCCGCGAAGATCGGCGGCAAGCCGTTCGTCGATGTGCCGACCCGAGGACACCGGCGCCCGGTTGCCCGGTGCCGCGACCGCGATCCCGCTCGTCGGCCCGCCGTCCGCTTCGGGCCCGGCGCCACCGGCCACCGGCCGTCGGCCGGCGTCCGTGGCACGGGTGACCGCACGGGGCCGGACCGGCTTCGCGGAGACGGCCACCGTCCCCCGCGCGGAGCGCCGATCCGCCTGAGGGCCGATACCGGCACCGGGTCGCCGGTGCCGACGCACGTCGGGGCGCCGTGGCGGTCGTCCGCTCCGATGCGGAACGTCGCCCCTCCGGCTGCCCGCTGCCCTTCGGCGCCAGTTCCCGAGCGGGGCCCATCCCCCGTCGCGGACAACCGGAGTTCCCCGCCGTAGCCCCAACTGCACGGTCCGTCAGCCTGGTTGGAGCTGGTGATCCCCGGACGGGCTGTCCGGCCCGGACCCGATCACGAGGGCGGAGGGAGTGGGGCACCGGTCGTACGTGCGATGTGCTGCCCCCTTGTGGAGGCGGCGCGTGGAGGCGTATGAGAACGGCCCTTGCGTCGCTGAGTGACCGGTTGGTGACTGTATGGCAGCTCTGCGACGACTGTGCGACGTCTGTGCGGGTAGTGGTTCAAGGTGGCGCCGTGGAGGGCGTCGAGGGGCGCAGGCCCGGCGCGGGGCTTCGGTGCGGGAGGCTCCTGCGTGGAAGGTTCGCGAACGAGCAAAGCCCCCTCACGCGTGGTGAGGGGGCTTTGACTCTGCGTGCGCCGCCAGGGACTCGAACCCCGGACCCGCTGATTAAGAGTCAGCTGCTCTAACCAACTGAGCTAGCGGCGCCTGCTGACCTGGAGAACTCTACCCGAAGCCGGGGGTGCTCCTGACCATTTACCGTCCATCGCGGCCTGTCGGATGGTCGTTTTTTCTCTTCTGTCCGTCAAAATGCGATATGTCAGGAGAGTTGAGACACTGACGCCCGTGCAGATGCGCCCAAAGATCTTGACGAGTGCGGAGGGGAATCGCATGACTGTGCCGGCTTTCGAGGAGTACGTGCCCGCCATCGACTGCATCTGTGCGGGGTGCGCCGCGCAGCGGCGCACCGCCGCCGGCGCACCGCCCGTGCGCCACGGAGGTCATCCGGCCGCACACGGCGCGCGCCGCGCCCTGGTGCTGGCCACCGCGGCCGGAGTGGTGCTGGGCTCCGGCGTCACCGAGGCGGTGGGTGCGACGGGCGACCAGGCGGCCCGGGCGGCCGGAGCCGCCCGGACGGACCCGGACGGGGACAGTCCGCAGGGCGGGCCCGGACCGCTGCGCGGCGGCGGCGCCGCGGGGCCGCCGTCGTCCACGACGACCACGCCGAAACTGCGCAGGAGCAGCCGGGCCGACATCATCAACCGCGCGAAGAAGTGGGTGTCGGCCGAGGTCCCGTACAGCATGGTCAAGTACTGGTCCGACGGATACCGGCAGGACTGCTCCGGCTTCGTGTCGATGGCCTGGAACCTTCCCGGCAACGAGTGGACCGGCAGCCTCGCCGCGTTCGGGACGCGGATCGCACGGGATGAGCTCCAGCCCGGCGACATCCTGCTCTTCCACAACCCGGCCAACCCCTCGAAGGGCTCGCACGTCACGATCTTCGGTGGCTGGACCGACTACACGCACACCCACTACACGGCGTACGAGCAGACGAAGCCGCACACCCGCAAGAAGAAGACGCCCATGGCGTACTGGACCAACTCCGGCAACTACGTCGCCTACCGCTACAAGGGCCTGAGCGGCGGCAGCGCCGGCAGCGGTTCCTCGGCGGCGGGGTTCCCGGGCACCGCGAAGTTCGGCCCCGGCGCCAGCAACAAGTACGTCACCCAGCTCGGCACGATGCTCATGGACCGGGGCGGCAAGCGCTTCTACACGGTCGGCCCCGGTCCGGGCTGGGGCGACGCCGACCGGCGCGCGACCCAGGCCTTCCAGAAGGCCCAGGGCTGGAAGGGCAAGGAGGCGGACGGCATCCCCGGCCCCGACACCTGGCGACTGCTGGCCGACGGAACCGGCCGCGACATCCCCGGCGCCGGGGGCGGGGGAACGGGGGCCGGCCACGGCGACTCGAACCCGGATGCGAAGTTCCCCGGGCGGGGCCATTTCCGGCCCGGACAGTCCAACAGCCATGTCGACAGGCTCGGCAAGCAGTTGGTGAAGAAGGGATTCGGCACGTACTACACGTCGGGACCCGGGCCCCGGTGGACCGAGGCGGACCGGCGCAATGTCGAGGCCTTCCAACGGGCTCAGGGCTGGCGGGGCGGAGCGGCCGACGGCTACCCCGGTCCGGAGACCTGGCGCCGGCTCTTCGGGTGACACGACGGACATGACGGAGGCGGGTATGCGATCCACGGTGTCGGACAGCTCCGGAACCCCGGAGAACGGAAGGCCGCAGGAGGACGGGCGGGAGCCGGAGCCGGTCCAGGTGTGCGGCCCGGACCGGGTGGTGCCGCCCGGGCGGGAGGACGGCGGTCCGGACGGGCCCGGCGTCCCGGGGGCCTCGGTCGCGGTCGCCGTCCCGGGGGCGGGGTCCGTCGCGGAGGCCGGGGCGGAGGACGGGGCGGACTCCGTGGTCGATCTCGTGCTGGACCTGGTCCCGGGCGAGGACCTGGACTCCGCGTTCGGCGCGACCTCGGCCTCGGTGTCGGTCCCGGCCGCGGCCCCGGTGACCGAACCCGACCCGTCCTCGCCCCGGCACCGCTCGGCCCCCGACACCGTCTTCGACTCCCTCCCCGTCTCCGGCGGCGACGGGGCCGTGCAGCGGACCGACGACACGCTGTGGGGGATCGGGCGCCACCACGCGGTCATCGCCAACGAGCGGACCGCGTCCATCCCCGTGCACCTGCTCTTCCGCGAGGACGCCGTGCGCACCGACGCGGCCGCGCTCCCCGCCGGTGTGCTGCGGCGGGCGGCCGGTGGCGACCCGCCGCAGACGGGGGTGCGGCGGCCGCCCGTGCCGAGGGGGCCCCAGGTGCGGCCCTCGACGCGCCCGGCCCCGCTCGCCGATCCACGGCTCGCCGAGCGGCCGGGCCCCGCGCTCCCCGGCTGGCTCGCGCTGCTCGCCGGACTGGCCGGGGCCGCCGCCGGGGGCGCCGTGCTCTGGCGGATCGGAGCGCTGCCCGCCGCCGCGCTGGCCCGGTTCGGGATCGGCTCGCGCCCGTACGACGGGATCGGGACCGGCGCCTGGGCGGCGCTCGTCGCGCTGGTGTCGCTGGTGCTCTTCGCGCTCGGCGGCCTGAGCCGGGGACGTGTGGGGTACGCCTGGGTGCTGACGCTCTTCGGCGAGTACCGGGGGAGCGTGCGGCGGACCGGGCTGATGTGGATCAGCCCCCTGCTGCTGCGCCGCCGGGTCGACGTACGCCTGCGGCACTGGCGCAGCGAACCGCTGCCCGCCGTGGACGCCAACGGCACGGCGCTGCGCGTCGTCGTCCTCGTGGTGTGGCGGATCAAGGACACCGTACGGGCGACGCTCGGGGTCGCCGACCACGAGGCGTATCTGCGTGAACAGGTCGAGGCGGCGATGGCCCGGGTCCTCTCGCAGCTGCCCGCCGACGCCTTCCACGAGGACGCGCACACCCTGCGCAACGCCGAGGCGGTCGGCGACGCGCTGACCCGGATGCTGAAGGCGGACTGCGAACCCGTCGGCATCGAGGTGTACTCGGCGCAGCCGACCGGTATCGAGTACGCGCCGGAGGTCGCCGCGGCGATGCAGCGCCGCCGGATCGCGGCCATCGACGCCAAGCACCGCGACAGCGTCTTGACTTCGGTGGTCGACGCGGTCGACGACACGGTCAACCGGCTGACCGCCCGCGGCATCGTGGAGCTCGACGACTACGAACGGAAGTCCCTGGTCAAGGACTTGACGGTGGCGTTCTACACCGGGCGCAGCGGTGGGGAAGGCGCTTGAGGGCCCCGGGAGGAGGCCGTGGGGCCAAGCGGAATCCAACTCTCATTGGTCTGGACATGTTCATATCCCGTCAATAATCTAAGTCTTGGTCTAGACCGCAGGACACGCGTGCAGCACAGCTCATGGAACCTCCCCCACGTTCTTGAGGAGCGACAGCAATGCGTAAAAGGGCAAGCGCGGCCGTGGTCGGCCTGGCAATCGCGGGCGTCTCGATGTTCGCGACGAGCACTGCCAGCAGCCACGGCTACACCGACAACCCCATCAGCCGTCAGAAGCTCTGTGCCAACGGCACGGTGACGGGCTGCGGCAACATCCAGTGGGAGCCACAGAGCGTCGAGGGCCCGAAGGGCTTCCCGGCGGCAGGTCCGGCCGACGGCGCGATCTGCTCCGGCGGCCACGGCGAATTCGCCCAGCTCGACGACCCGCGCGGCGGCAACTGGCCCGCCACCCAGGTCACCGCCGGCCAGGGCTTCAGCTTCCGCTGGCAGTTCACCGCGCGCCATGCCACGACGGACTTCCGCTACTACATCACCAAGGACGGCTGGGACCCCACCAAGCCGCTGACCAGGGCCGCCCTGGAATCGCAGCCCTTCATGACGGTGCCGTACGGCGGCAAGCAGCCCCCGGCGACCCTGACCCAGCAGGGCACCATCCCCACCCAGAAGAGCGGGAAGCACATCATCCTGAGCGTCTGGAACATCGCTGACACGGGCAACGCGTTCTACGCCTGCTCCGATGTTCAGTTCTGACGCCTAGTCGGTTACCGTGCGGCGCCATGAGGAGCGCAGGCACCGTAGCGGAGCTCGTACAGCGCCAATGGGGCGACCACCGGCCCGGACTGAGACATCAGGACACCGTCCTCACTCATCACCAGGTCGCCTCGGGCGCTGCCGCGCGGGCCGCGCTCCTGGCGGATCTGCTGTCGGCGGGCAGCGAACCGCACCTCGGGGTGCTGCTGGACAACACCCCTGAATTCCCACTCTGGTTGAGCGCGGCGGCCCTGGCCGGGGCCGCCGTGGCCGGTATCAACCCCACCCGGCGCGGCGCCGAACTGGCCCGGGACATCCTGCACACCGACTGCCGGGTCCTGGTCACCGAACGCGCGCATCTGCCACTGCTCGACGGCCTGGACCTCCCCGGTGTCCGGATGCTGGTCACCGACAGCGACGCGTACGCCGAACTTCTCGCCCCGTACGCCGGGGCCCGGCCCGGCGACACGGCCCGGCCGGACATCGGCCCCGCAACCCGGATGCTGCTCTATTTCACCTCCGGATCGACCGGCGCGCCCAAGGCCGCGATCTGCACCCAGGGACGGCTGGCGGCGGCCGGACAGTCGCTCGTCGACCACTTCGGCGTACGGCGCCAGGACGTCCACTACATCTGCATGCCGATGTTCCACGGCAACGCCGTGATCGCGGACTGGGCACCCGCACTGGCCGGCGGGGCCGCCGTCGCGCTGCGCCGCCGCTTCTCGGCCTCCGGATTCCTCGACGACGTACGGGCGCACGGGGCGACGTACTTCACCTATGTCGGTCGCGCCGTGCAGTATCTGCTGGCCACCCCCGAACGCCCGGACGACCGCGAGCACCCGCTGCGGCTCGGCTTCGGCACCGAGGCCGGTGCGGTGGACGCGGCCCGGTTCCGGGAGCGGTTCGGGGTACGGCTGGTGGAGGGCTACGGCTCCTCCGAGGGCGGCGCGGCGATCCAGCGGACCCCGGACACCCCGGAGCGGGCGATCGGGAAGGCCGCGGCCCGCGACGATCTCGCGGTCGTGGACCCGGAGACCGGTGAGGAGCGGGCCGTCGCGGTCTTCGACGGAGCGGGCCGGCTGACCAACGGGGCCGAGGCGATCGGGGAGCTGGTCAACCGGGGACGTACGCCCTTCGAGGGCTACTGGCGCAACACGGCGGCGGAGGCCGAGCGGGTCCGCGACGGCTGGTACTGGACCGGTGACCTCTTCTTCCGCGACGCCGAGGGCTTCCTCTACTTCGCGGGCCGCACCGATGACCGGCTGCGGGTGGACAGCGAGAACCTGGCCGCCGCGATGATCGAGAACATCCTGGCCCGCTGGCAGGACGCGGCGGCCGTGGCGGTGTACGCGGTGCCCGACCCGGTCGCCGGGGACCAGGTGATGGCGGCGCTGGCCATGCGGGAGGGGGCCGCCTTCGACCCCGCCGCCTTCGCCGCGTTCCTCGCCGCGCAGTCGGACCTGGGTACGAAGATGGCCCCCGCCTTCGTCCGGATCGTCCCGGCGATGCCGGTCACGGCGACGAACAAGGTGCACCGTGCGGGGCTGCGCCGGGAGGGGTTCTGGTCCGGGGGACCCGTGTGGTGGAAGGGTGACGGCGCCGGGTACGAGCCGTTCGGCGAGGAGCGGCTGAGCGCTCTGCTGCGTGAGTACGAGACACACGGGCGTGCCGCGTTCGGCCCTCGACCGCCGGACGGACCGAACGCACCGGACGGACCGAACGCACCGGACGGACCGGACGCACCGGACGGGCGCGGAGTCCGAGCCCGTACGGCGGCCGAGGACACGGAGGCAGGGCGGGTGGACCCGCACTAGCCAGGATCTTTCGTCCGGGTCATGCAGGGCTCGCGGGGTCCGGCGCGCTTGCCGTCGTCGGCCCCTGGTTCCTCGGGGCCGGCTCCCGCTGCTGCGGCGGCCCCCGCCCTCCGCAGCAGCGAAAACACACTGGGCGGTTCACGTGTGTACGTGAACCGCCCAGTGCGTTGTCTGTGCGCCGCCAGGGACTCGAACCCCGGACCCGCTGATTAAGAGTCAGCTGCTCTAACCAACTGAGCTAGCGGCGCTTGCTGACTCGAAAATAATACCTGCTCCGGAGGGGTGCTGATGACACCCCTCCGGACGGCGCCTAGAGCGCCATCGACAGGAGGACCGGCGCCGCCCGCCGGTTCAGGGTGTCGGCCGCCGAGCGCAGGCGGTGCGCGTCCTCGATCGGCAGCGACAGTGCCAGGCAGCCCGCCGACGCACCGGCCGTCAGCGGTACCGCCGCGCACACCGTGCCGACCGCGTACTCCTGGATGTCGAGCATCGGGACCGTGGCCGGCTGGCTGTCCAGCTTGGAGAAGAGCACCTTCTCGTTGGTGATCGTCCGTGAGGTGAGCCGGGGCGTCTTGTGGCGCGAGATGTGGTCGCGGCGGCCGTTGTGATCCAGCTGGGAGAGCAGGCATTTGCCGACCGCCGAGGCGTGGGCGGCCGAGCGGAAGTCCACCCACTCGTTGACCGCGGGGGTGAGCGGGCCGTCGGCGTACTGCGTGACCCGGATCTCGCCGTCGACGTACCGGCTGATGTAGACCGCCGCGCCGACCGAATCGCGCAGCTGCGCCAGCATCTGCTGGAGTCTGGTCTCCAGGGCCTGTCTGCGGGCCGGGCCGGAACCGAGGAGCAGGAGCGAGGAACCGATGACGTACGCGCCGTCGGTGACCTGCTCCACGTAGCCCTCGCGGCGCAGGGTCAGCAGCAGGGAGGTGAGGTGGCCGGTGGGCAGTCCCGTCTCGCGGGAGATCTGGGTGTCCGTCACACCGTTGCCGTGCTTGGAGACCGTTTCGAGAACACGAAGGGCGTACTGCACCGAATGGAACGGTGCGGTCGGTTCGGGCTTCAACGTCACGGTTTCCCCCTACCAGGTTGTGACCGCAAGCTCTGCCTTCACGATAGCCGCCAAGGCCCTTGTCCGGGGCGGCTGTTGGCGACTCGCCGACGCGTGGCACCCCTGTGAGCTGCGGAGCATCCATCTGGCATATGTCAACGTCAATGCCGTTCGGCGAGTGGCGAGGTCACAGCGCCGTGCGCGGGAACGGACGGGTGCGTCCGCGCCCCGCGCCCGGAAAGATTTTTTCCGGTGAACCGAATTCGCTCGTCCGTCCACTGTCGAACGCCAGTGCCGCTTTCGGTCCCGGATCACTCACCCGGCTCCACCACGGGTACGTAACCGCGCTGCTTGTCCACCACGTTCGGCAGCGGCTCACCGGCCGCCCAGAGTTCGTACATCGCGACGAACTGCTCGCCCAGCCGGTCCCGCCAGCCCGCCGTGTCGCCGCTCATGTGCGGTGACACGACCAGATCCGGTACGTCCCAGAGCGGGCTCTGCGGCCCCAGTGGCTCCTGCTCGAACACATCGAGCGCCGCGCCCGCGATCCAGCGCCTGCGCAGGGCCTCGGCCAGATCGTCCTCGACGACCATCGGGCCGCGCCCCACGTTGATGAACCGGGCCGACGGCTGCATCAGCCCGAAGAACCGGGCGTCGAACATGCCGCGGGTCGACTCGGTCAGCGGAGCCGCGCAGATCACCCAGTCGGCCAGCGCGGTCAGCCGGTCCAGATCCTCGGCGCCGTGGATGGTGCGCCGCGCCCTGCGCCCCACGAGCGCCACCTGGACCCCCAGCGCGATCAGCAGCCTGGTGATCTCCCGCCCGATCGGGCCCGCGCCCACGACCACCGCGCGGCTGCCCGCGAGCTGCGTGCTCTCGCGGTGGCGCCACTGCCGCCGGCGCTGGAGCTCCAGCGTGCCGGGGAAGTCCTTGGCGAACGCCAGCACCAGACCGGTCACGTACTCGGCGATCGGCCGCTCGAAGATGCCCCGGGCGTTGGTCACCACCGTGCCGGAGGCCGTCAGCTCCGGGCAGAGCAGCCGGTCCACGCCCGCGCTCGCCGTGTGCACCCAGGCGGGGCGCGGCCCGTCACCGGGCCAGGCGGCCCGTACGGCGTCGGAGGTGAAGTCCCACACCAGCAGCACATCGGCCGACGGGAGCCGCGCGGCCAGTCCGGCCTCGTCCGTGTAGCGGATCCGGGCCCGGCCGGTCAGCCGGCCCAGCCGTGGTGACGGGTCGCTGTCCAGGACGAGCAGGGTGGGCTCTGACATGAGAGGCGCTCGCTCCGCTGCGTCTGGGATGTGCGGATTGACCACGCTCGCACCCGCGCCCCCACCCGTCAACAGGGCATCGGAGGCGTCGCGACATATGGGGGAATACTTGGAGGAAACGGAAACAGGGAGGGTGGACCTGTGGACATGACGATCGTCGGAATTCTCTACCCGGGTCACTTCGCGGCGGACGACTTCCCACGGATGGAGATCCTGCTCGACGCCGTCAGGCTGGTCGTGAACCGCACCGATGTCGACGAGGACGCCTACGGGATCGACGCCCTGATGCGGACCGGCTCGCCCGAACACCTGGCCGCCGGGGTGGAGGAGCTGCAGCGCGCCGGTGTCGAGTCCGTCGTGTGGGCGAGCGGCGGCGGCAGCTTCCTGTACGGCTGGGAGGGCGCCCATGAACAGACCGCCGCCCTGGCCCGGGCCGTCGGTGTGCCCGCCTCCAGCGCCTCCCTCGGCTTCGCCCACGCGGTACGGGAGCTGGGCGCCGGACGGGTCGCCGTCGCCTCCACCTACTCCGAGCGGGTCACCGGTCTGTTCGCCGACTTCCTGCATGCCGCGGGCATCGAGGTGGCCGCTGCCCGCGCCGCCTCGCTCGGCTCGGCCGCCGAGGCCGCCGCCTGGGACCTGGACCGGGTGAAGGAACTGGCCGTCGCCGCCGACCGGCCGGAGGCGGACGTGGTGCTGCTGCCCGACACGGCACTGCACACCGCCGGGCACGAGGCGGACCTGGAGGAACTCCTCGGCAAACCGGTCCTCACCGGGAACCAGGTCACCGTCCGCGAGGGCCTGCGCCTGGCCGGCCGCCGCTCGTGGTCCCCGCGACTGGGCCGGCTCTTCGCCGCCAGGGAAGCCCCGCCGGCCCCGGTCGCCGCCTGGGGCGAGGGCCGGGCACGCGCCCACAGCGGCAGGCGCGGCAGGCCGGGAACGTGACTCCGGTCCTTCCCGGAGACATGCGGGGGAATAACCGGAGACAACCTCCTGTTATCCGCTTCCGGACGTACGAGCCGGACGTACGAGCCGGACCGAGGCGCATCACCGGAGAGGTCAGCACGTGGACGAGATTCGAGGCGACGAGATCCGTGGCAGGGCGGAGGGAACGGCCCCCGTTCCGCTCTCCGTGCTGGACCTGGTGACCGTCGGGCAGGGCCGTACCGCCACCCAGGCGCTGCGCACCGGTGTGGACATCGCGCAGCTCGCCGAGCGCCGAGGCTTCCACCGCTACTGGGTCGCCGAACACCACTCCATGCCCGGCGTCGCCTCCTCCTCGCCCGCCGTGATCCTGGCCCACCTCGCCGCCCGCACCGAGCGCATCAGGCTCGGCTCCGGCGGCGTGATGCTGCCCAACCACGCACCGCTGGTCATCGCGGAACAGTTCGGCACCCTGGAGGCCATGGCCCCCGGCCGAATCGACCTCGGCCTCGGCCGCGCCCCCGGCACCGACGGCGCGACGGCGGCCGCCCTGCGCCGCAGCGACCGGCTGAACGAGGGCGCGGACGACTTCCCGCAGCAGCTCGCGGAGCTGACCCGGTTCCTGGACGACGACTTCCCCGACGGCCACCCCTACGCCCGCATCCACGCGGTCCCCGGCCCCGTCCAGGCCACGGCCGACGGCGGCGTCCAGTCGCCGTCCCGCCCGCCGCTCTGGCTGCTCGGCTCCTCCGGCTTCAGCGCCCGGCTGGCCGGTGTGCTCGGCCTGCCCTTCGCCTTCGCCCACCACTTCTCGGCCCAGAACACGATTCCGGCGCTCGACCTGTACCGGGAGTCGTTCCGGCCGTCCGCGGTGCTGGACGCCCCGTACGCCCTGATCGGTGTTGCGGCCCTGGCCGCCGACGACGAGCGCGAGGCCCGCCGGCAAGTGCTCTCCGGCGCGCTGTCCATGGTCCGGCTGCGCACCGGCCGCCCCGGTCTGGTCCCGACGCCCGAGGAGGCGGAGGCCTACGCCTTCAGCCCGATGGAGCGCGAGTTCGTCGACAGCTGGCTCGCCAACATCGTCCACGGCACCGCGGACCAGGTCCGTACCGGCCTCGACGGCCTGGCCAAGCGCACCGGCGCCGACGAGCTCATGATCACCGCCAACGCCCACAGCGGCGAGGCGAGGCTGCGCAGCTACGAACTGATCGCGGACGCGTACGGACTGCCCACGGCCTGACCCGGCCCCCCGCGCCGGCTCAGCCCTGCATCGGGCGGGTGCCGATCAGCTCGGCGATCCGCTCCGGGGCCACCGCGCGCGAGTAGAGCCAGCCCTGCCCGGTGTCGCAGCCGATCCTGCGCAGCCGTTCCGCCTGGCCGGCCGTCTCCACGCACTCCGCGGTGACGGTCAGGCCCAGCCGGTGCGCCAGCTGCACCATCGCCTCGACGATCGTCTCGTCGGCCGGGCTCGGGTGGGCGCCGTCGTCGTAGCGGAAGCCGCGTACGAAGGAGCCGTCCAGCTTCAGTACCGAGACCGGCAGCCGGCTCAGATAGGCGAGGTTGGAGTAGCCGGTGCCGAAGTCGTCGATGGCGATCCGTACGCCCATCTCGCTGAGCGACTGGAGCGCCTGGATCGGGCGCCCCGCCGAGCCCATCACCGCGGACTCGGTCAGCTCCAGCTGGAGCAGCGAGGGGTCCAGGCCGGTCTCGGCGAGGATCTCCGCGACATCGGTGACCAGGTCGGAGTCCCAGACCTGGCGCACGGCGACGTTGACGCTGATGAACAGCGGCGGATCGCAGGGGTGCTCCAGCTGCCAGCGCCGGGCCTGGCGGCAGGCGGACTGCAGCACCCACCGGCCGAGCTGGACGATCGAGCCGTCCTCCTCGGCGATCGCGACGAACCGATTCGGCGAGAGCATGCCGAACTGGGGATGGTTCCAGCGGACCAGGGCCTCCACCCCGCGCACGACTCCGTCGGCCATGCCGACCAGCGGCTGGTACTCGATGGTGAACTCGCCGCGCTCCACGGCGGGCCGCAGATTGGACGAGAGCGTCTGCCGGGTCATCCGGTGCGCGTTGCGCTCCGGGTCGAAGACCGTCCAGCGGGACTTGCCGTCCGCCTTCGCCCAGTACAGCGTGGTGTCGGCGGCCTGCATCAGGCCGGTGGCGGAGGTCCCGGCCACGGCCCGTTCCACCACCCCGATCGAGGCCGACACGGAGATCCGCTGTCCGGCCAGGTCGAAGGGCTGCTGGAGGGCCGCGAGAACGCTGCGGGCCAGGTCGGTGAGCTGCTGCGTACCGGCGGAGTCCTCGACCAGGATCGCGAACTCGTCACCGCCGAGGCGCGCCACCAGATGGGCGCCGGCGCGGTGCGGGCCGTCCTGGGCCGCGCAGTCGGTGAGCCGTGCGGCGACGGCGGCGAGCAGCCGGTCGCCGATCCGGTGGCCCATCGTGTCGTTGACGGCCTTGAAGCCGTCCAGGTCCAGATAGCAGAGCCCGACCCGGCCGTGCCCGGAGGCGCTGTCGCCGTACGGCGGGGTCTCCAGGACGGCCGAGAGCCGTTCGAAGAACAGCGTCCGGTTGGGCAGCCGGGTCACCGGGTCGTGCATCTGGAGGTGGCGCAGCCGCTTCTGCAGCTCGCGCCGGTCGCTGATGTCCGAGACGGAGAGCAGCACCCGGCCGGATGCGGATCCGTCGCCCGCACCCGTCACCTGCACGGGCATCGGTACGACGGTGACCTCGGCCCACAGGGCGCGTCCGTCGGGGTGCTTGAGCCGGTGGGTGCAGCGGAACCGTGAGCGCCGCCCGTGCAGCACCTCGCGGTACGCGTGCCAGGTGCGGCCGTCCGCCGCGAGGTCGAGCAGATCGGCCGCGGACTGGTTGGTCAGTGCGGAGGCGGGGCGGCCGAGGAGGCCGCCGAGGGCTTCGTTGGCGGTGACGACCAGGCCCTCGTGATCGACGACGGCCATCGGGAGGGTGGCGGCCAGGAACGCGGCCCGGTAGCCGTGCGGCTCGGAGCACCCGGCTCCGGCCGGTGGCCACGGAGTGTCACATTCCGTGGTCGCCGGTCCTGCGGAATACCGGGGTGTGCCCGCCGTGGGCCCGGGCCCTTCGGGGGTTCCGCTCACCGTTCGCTCCCGCCGTGCAGTTCTGTCCTGAACAGGTGTGGCCGGACTGGCCCGCCGCGCGGAGCGCCTGGGTCGAAGGCGGTATCCACGCGGGAAAGCCTGGTGAAGCATAGAGGTTGGTACGTCGGCCGTTCCAGCGTCCGACCCTTCCACGCCCCGCGTTCGCCCCGCATGGGCCATTCATGCGTAGCTCCGATTTGCACGTAACAGATCAGTTCTGAGTGATTGCGTTCTACTGCAAGGCCTCGCTGATCGATTGTGACTTTCTGTGAGGGTCAGGGTCGTGATCGATTGCTGACTCGACTGGGGCAGCCCAACAGGACGAAAGCCTCGAATCATCACAGGGTGAGTGGGTGACCGCATCTCGCACCCGGAGGTAGACGTGCCGCCGCGTCAGCACAGATCCGGGGGAGTGGAGAGGCCGAGCCTGCGTGCCGTGGGTGCCGCCGTGACCTCTCTTCTGGCGCTCGCTGCCACCTCCCTCGTCGCCGGGCCCGCCGCGGCCGGCGCTGACGGGGCCGGTCCCTGCGCCCTGCCCCGGACCGAGGCGCACCACTCCCTCGGTGTGAGCGACTGGAACGGCTCCTACCCCCGCCCCGACCACCCCCTCGACGCGGTCATGGTCTTCCTCTCCTTCCCGGACCACACCCCCGCCATGACCCCCGCACAGCTCGCCGCCGACCACTTCCCCGCCACCACCCGGTTCTTCCAGCGCGCCTCGTACGGGAAGTTCACCCTGCGCCCGCACCCGATGCGGCAGTGGATCCGGATGCCCAAGACGTCCGACCAGTACGGCATACGCCGCGACTGGGACAACGACCGGCGCAGCAGCTATCTGCACGACGCCGTCGCCGCGGCCGATCCGAAGGTCGACTTCTCCCGGTACGACATCGTCTATCTGGTCGCCGACCCGGACGCCCCGGGCGTCGACTCCGATGCCACCAAGGTCGTCAACTTCGACCGGCCGCTGCACGCCGACGGTACGGACATCCGGCGCGTCGTCACCGTCTTCGAACAGCACCCGCCGGACCACAATGTGCTGGCCCACGAGACCGGGCACGTCCTCGACCTGCCGGACCTGTACCACCGGCCGTCCGACGGCAAGGGCGACTGGGACACCTACGTCGGCGACTGGGACGTGATGGGCAGTCAGTTCGGACTCGCGCCGGACCTCTTCGGCTGGCACAAGTGGAAGCTGGGCTGGCTGGACAGCCAGCAGGTGATCTGTGTCCAGAAGAGCCGGGACGTCACCCTGGAGCCGATGGCCGCCGTGCCCGAGCCCGGTGCCTCCATCGGCACCCGGCTCGCGGTGATCAGGACCGGCGAGGACAGTGCCGTGGCCATCGAGGCCCGCAGCGCCACCGGCAACGACAGCATGACCTGCACCGAGGGCGTCCTGATCTACCGGGTACGCAACGGAACCCCGTCCGGCGGCGGCCCGGTCGAGGTCCTCGACACCCACCCCCGCACCGACGCCTGCTGGGACCGCTCGGTCTACGCGCCGCTCGCCGACGCCCCGCTGCGGGTCGGCGAGACGTACAGCATCCCCGGCGCGCACGCGAAGGTCGAGGTCGCCGACCGTACGCCGTCGGGCGCCTGGACGGTCCGGATCACCACCGGGACGTAGGGCGGCCGGCATCCGGCGGACACGAAGAAGCCCCCCGCTCGCGCGAGGGGCTTCTTCCGTCTGTGCGCCGCCAGGGACTCGAACCCCGGACCCGCTGATTAAGAGTCAGCTGCTCTAACCAACTGAGCTAGCGGCGCCTGCTGACGTCGTAGACATTAGCATCCGGATCGGCGGGAGGAAAAATCGAATTCCGGGCCATCGACGAGGGCGCCGATCTGGTCACCCGCACACAGGCCCAGAGCAGCACGTCGGGGCCCGGCAGCCAGGGGCTGCGAGTGTCGGGGGCGACCAGCCAGCGGGGGCCGGGAGTGGTGGAGGTGCAGGTCAGGGGCGGGACGGTCACCGCGTCCCCGGTGCCGTGGCAGAGCAGCGGCGGGACCTTGCCGTCGGCTTCCTCGCCGTCGCCCCACCCGTGCGGGCCCATGACGGCCCGCGGCCCGGGCCCGCCGCCCCACTCCTCCCAGTCGAGCAGCGAGGGGAGCCGCTGGGCGGTGCCGGGCGAGGCGAACAGCAGCATCCGCCCGCGGTGCGTGGCCACCGGACCGGAGCCGGGGCCGTCGGACCACAGGTGTTCCAGCATCCGGCGCCCGAAGAGGGTGGGCACATTCACCACGTCGAAGGCCGAACCGCAGGGCAGGACCCCCGGCGAGGAGGGGTGGGCCTCCCACTGGGCCAGTGTGCTGCGCGGATACGCGGCGGCGCCGGCGAGCCAGGCGGCACCGGCCGCCGTGACCTGAGCCGTCTGGTTCGCGGCCTGGTTCCGCAGAACGGCGAAGAGGCCCGCGTCCTGGTGGGTGTCGCCGTGGTGCAGGGTCGAATTGTCTGGCAGCCATGCGGTCATGCCGACATATCTACCGGGAGTGATCGAGCGGATTCCGAGAGTTGCCGGAAACCGGGACAGGCCGGGGTGCGGAGGAGTATCTTGCGCTCGGGCATATGCCAGTGGTTCTGCCCGGAGTCAGGACCGGCCCCTCAGGGCGTGGCACCGCCCAGCAGGCTCCGGCCGAACTCGACCATCTTCTTGGCGTAGTCCTCGGTCCACTGCGCACGCTGTGCGATGTCCGCGGTCGTGAGCCGGTCGAACCGGCGCGGATCGGCGAGCTGGGCGGCCGCGATCGCCTGGAACTCGACCGCGCGGTCGGTCGCGGCACGGAACGCCAGGGTCAGTTCGGTGGCGCGGGACAGCAGCTCCCTCGGATCCTCCATCGACTCCAGGTCGAAGAAGTGCTCGGGATCGGCGACCGCCGCCGACGGCTCGAAGAGCAGGGGCGCGGGGCGCAGCCGCTGCCGCTCGTTCCGCTCGGGTTGTGCCATGTGGTGTTGCCTCCTTGGGTCGGCCCGGTGGCCACCCTCCATTGTCCAACGCCCCGCAAGGGGGCCCGGAGCACGGCGGCCGTCACCCCGCCCACCGCACCCGGTGCTCCGCCAGATGCGCCAGCACCGAGTGGTTCGCCTCCCAGCCGTCCGGGAACTTCACCGTGACGCCCAGCTGCACCGGCTCCGTCGACGGGTGCTCGTCCAGCAGCTCGGCGACGCCCGCCCGGCACACCACGATGCAGGCGTGCCGGTGGCGCGAGGCCAGCACGCAGAGCCGGCCCGTCTCCAGGTGGAAGGCCGTGGCGTCGGGACGGCCGGAGAGCGGGTGCAGGACCACCGTCACATCGAACTCGCGGCCCTGGAGACGGTTCGCCGTGTCCACCGCGACGCCCGTCACACCCAGCTCCGCGAGCGCCGCCCGTACCGCCGCCGCCTGGTCACGATGGGCGGTGCCGACCGCGACCCGGTCCGCCGTCACCGCGACCGGGTCCGGCGAGCGCTCGCTGGTCGCCGCGCCGCCCCGGTCCAGCAGCCGGCGGACGACCAGGGCCACCGCGCGCACCGCCTCCGGGTCGGTGCGCGGAGTGTGCCGGGCCGGCAGCTCCAGCAGGCCCCAGCCGGACTCCGCCGCCTCGTCCAGCACCCGGTCCGGGGCCGACCCGTCGGACGCCACACCGAACGACAGCCGCCGGTCGCCGTGGTCCGTACCGCTGCGGAACGGGGTGTACGGGTAGAACGCGTCCGAGACCAGCGGCGCGGCGGAGGCGGGCAGCCGCCACGACACCGGAAGCCGGTGCTGCGGCAGCCGGGGGTTGTGCGCGAGCAGCGTGGAGACGGCGCTCGCCGACGGGTCGTACGAGAGCCCCGCCCACTGGTCCGCGCCGACGATCGAGAACGGGTCCAGCTGGCCCGGATCGCCGACGAACAGCGCCCGCTCGAAGAGCCCCGCGACGGCCAGCAGCGCGTCCGAACGCATCTGGTACGCCTCGTCGACGATCGCGTGGCCCCACGGCTCGACGTTCTTCACGTGCGCCCACTTCGCGGCCGTCGAGATGACGACGTCGAGCCCCGCGAGATCGGACGCCTTGGCCGACTTCCGTACGTTGGCCAGCCCGTCCAGCACCTTGTCGTACGGGTCGGTGTCATTGCTGTGCAGCCGGCCGACCGGCAGCCCCGGGTCCTTCTCGGCCAGCCGCACCACCAGGTCGTCGACCTGGGCGTTGGTCTGCGCGACCACCATCAGCGGACGCCCGGCCGCCGCGAGTTCGAGCGCGGCACGCACCACGAGCGTCGACTTGCCGGCACCCGGCGGGGAGTCCACCACGATGCCGCGCTCCGTACCGCCCAGGGTGTCGGCGAGGATCGCGTCGGTCGCCCGCGCGGCCTGGGCGCCCGGGTCGAATACGGCGGTCACAGAAGGTCCTCCGCGGTCACGGGGTCGGGGCTCTCGGCATGCCCGGCCGCACCCGGCGGGCCGCCGTGCGTCCAGGGCGTCTGCTCCGGGTCCGGCAGCTTCGGGCCGCCGCGCTGATCGTGCTCGAAGAGCGTCCAGGCGATCCGGTCACCCGGCTCGGGCACCGAACCCGGCGCCGGCTCCTTGCTCCGCCCCATCCGGTCGAGGATCCGCAGCACCAGCGGGGGCGCGCCCCCGTCCTCCGGCTCGGCGTACCCCACGAACTCGGCGGTCTGCGGTCTGCCCTCCAGCGAGCGGTACACCTTGGTGCGCTCGCCGAGATGCGGGTGCTCGTCCGTGCGGACCGTGACCAGCGGGCGCGGCGAGGGGCGCTTGGACTCGCTGTACGCCATCACCACCTCCGCCACCTCGGCGACGAACGCCTCGCCGGCCAGCCGCCGCCCGGCCAGCACCAGCGGATCGTCCAGCGCCTCCTGGGCCTCCAGCTGGGCCTGCGCCGTCTCCCGCGAGGCCAGCTTCTGCGCCGCCGTCACCGCGTCGTCCCGGCGCGGCTGCGGCGGCTCGCCCGAGCGCACCCGGTCCCGGTGACCCGTGAACGACCAGCGGTCCCTGGTCCAGCGGTCCTCGGCCCTGGCCCCCTCGGGGAGCTCCCTCAGCAGGTCGAGCCCGCGCCACACCGCGTCCCACGTCGGGCGCGTCACCCCGGCCAGCAGGGCCCTGATGCCGCGCTCGGCCGCCGTCAGTTCGCCGAGCCGGGCATCGGCCGCCAGCCCGTCCTCGGCGGCCGCGAGCGAGGTCCGCGCCCGGTCGTACTTCTCGATGGCGGGCGCCAGCAGCCGGTTGTCGAACGCCGGGTCCGTGGCCGGACCGGCCGGTGGGCACAGCAGCTGCCCCTCGCCGTCCCGCTCCAGCTCCGCGCGGAGCGCCGCCGAGGCGCCCGACTCGCCCGCCGGGGCGTCGATCCAGGCCAGCAGCGCGCCCAGGTGCTGGTCCTCCAGACTGCTCTGCCCGGTCGCCCAGTGCCGGTTCAGCAGATCGGTCGCGGAGAGCAGCAGCGAGGAGCCGGGCACCCTGGCCCGCTCCCCGTAGTGCGTCAGCCAGCGGCCCAGCAACGGGACCCGGGCGGGGGCGGGGTACGGGGTGTCGGGGTCCTCCTCGGCCGTGCGGCGGAACCGCATCGAGCGGCCCAGCAGCCGGACGAACTCGATGCCCGCCCGGCTCGGCACGATCAGCTGTGGCGCGTCCGCGCACAGCTCGACCTCGACCTTGACCTTCTTCCCGGTCTCCGGATCGGTCTCGTTGCGCTCGGCCGGCTCGACGACGTCCTCGTACGCCTCGATGTGCGGCAGCACCGCCTCGGCCAGCTCGGCGAGGAACGCGAACCTCAGGTCCCGGTCGCGCGGCTGCGAGACCGTCAGCAGCCGGGGCGCCTCCCGGTCGGTCCCGACGAGCGCGCCCAGCGGGGCGCCCGCCTCACCGGCCGTGGTCAGCGGAACCAGCACGAGGGGCCGGTCGGTGAGATGGCGGTGCAGGACCGTGGCCGTCGGCCGGGCCCGGCCGCTCTCCACGGCCTCCAGCCGGGCCAGGGTGCTGATCAGCGACATGCCGGACCGCCCGCCAGCGCCTCGGCGCGCAGGGCCGCCGCGCGCCGCAGGGCCGCGACCGTCGGATCCGCCGGGTCGCCCTCCTTGCCCGCGGCGGCCGCCAGCACCTCGCCCACCGTGGTCAGCCCGCCGAGCTCACCGCGCACACTCCGCCCCAGCGCCTCCACCGCACCGGCCGCGCGCGCCTTCGCCCGGCAGTGGAAGGCCAGCTCGCAGGCGGCCAGGCACTCCGGGGCGTAGGCCGCGCCGACCGATTCGACCGCGGCGTCCAGCTGCTGCCGGGGGCACTCCGGGTCGAAGGTGGTGCCCTCGGGCAGGGCCGCCGCGATCTCCTCGATCCGGGTCAGCCTGGTCAGCTGGCGACGGGTGACCGCGCGCTGCTTGCGCACGTCGACGACCGAGGCGGTGGGCAGGTTGGAGAAGTCCTTCGGGCAGACCAGCAGCACCCGGTGGCCCACCTCGGCGCCCTCGGTCAGCTCCGCGATCCGCTCCAGCGCCAGCACGTAGACGGCGGACTGCCGGGCCGCCGCACCGACCTTCGCCGCATCGGCCGAGCCGTCGACCATGGGGAAGGACTTGATCTCGACGACCGTCCAGGTGCCGTCGGGGTGCACCGCCACCGCGTCCGGCTCCAGATAGGCGGGGGAGCCCGCCACCTCCAGGGCCAGCATCGGGTGGTCCAGCAGCGCCCAGCCGCCCGCCTCGGTCGCCTCCCGCAGCGCCAGCGCCGTACGCGCGGCGCGGCCCTCGGGGCCCGCCGCCGTCAGATCGGGCACCGAGATCTCGCGCGGCGCCCCGTCACCGCCGCCGAGCCGTTCGTACAGCAGCCGCATCAGCTCCGTGCCCCCGTCGGCCTTGACCTTGGCCTCGAAGGCGTTGCCCCGGACGAAGGCGAACTGCGACTGGCCGAAGGGGGCCGGGGAACCGAGCGCCGAGGCCAGCGCGGCCTTGTCCACCCCGGCACCGTCGAGCAGGGCGCGGCGCCGGCAGCCGGGGTTGGCGGCGAGGGCGGCCAGCGCGCGGGCGTCCAGCGGGCGGGGCGGGACGGCCGGTCCCCGCAGCTCAGCGAGCCGCTGCCGGAGTGTCGTCCCCCGTGGCTCCCGCTCCCGTGGGGGCGGTGTCGGCCCGGGGCGGTCGGCCTGCCGAGGCGTCTGCGTCGGCCGGTGCCGCGGCATCGGTGGAGTCTGCGGAGGTGGTCCGCTGGCCAGGGATTCGCTCACCCGCGGAAGTCTTGCATCCGGCACTGACAATCGGGGACTCGACGACCGGGGCGACCCGCGGGAAGCGGGCCCCGACCAGGTCCCTGATCCGGTCCGCCAGCCGCATCGCGGGCCGGGCCAGCAGGGCTCCGACGCCCATCACGGCGGCGCCCGCGACCGCGTCGAGGAGGTAGTGGTTGGCCGTGCCCATCACCACGAACGTGGTGATCAGGGGGTAGGCGACGCCCGCGGCCCGGATGTACGGGTTCTTGCTGTGGCGCCAGAGCAGGATGCCGCACCAGAGCGCCCAGCCGACGTGCAGGCTCGGCATCGCCGCGTACTGGTTGGTCATTCCGCCCATGCCGCGCGGGGCGCTGGCCTCCGTGCCCCACCAGCCGTACGAGCTGTACTGCGCCATCGTGTCGACGAAGCCGTACCGGGCCTCCAGCAGCCGGGGCGGGCAGGTCGGCATCAGCGTGAAACCGATCAGGCCGAGCAGCGTGGAGGTCATCAGCCAGGTGCGGGCCCTGCGGTACACCTCCTGGCGGCGGCGGAAGAGCCAGATCAGGACGGCCGGCGTGACGAGGTAGTGCAGGGACGCGTACGCGAAGTCGGAGGGTATGCCTATCGAGGGGTGCGCGGTGAGCAGCCGGTTGAGCGGGTGTTCGAGGTTGATGTGGAGCGTCTTCTCCAGGCGCAGGAGGCTCAGGCCGTGGTCGACGGCGGTGGACACGTCGCCGCGCGCCACCAGCCGGCCCGCCGAGTAGGCCCCGTACACCAGAGCCAGCAGCGGCAGCTCGGTCCACCAACGGGGCCGCGGGGGCGGCACGGGCACGGTGCTGGCATGCTGCATCCGGAGTTTCTCCATCATGTGTTCATGCGACCGAAGGCGGGCGTTCAACCGTACGGTGCGGCTCGGTCGCGATTCCCCCGGGGTCCTTTCGGGGCTCCCTGTGCGCGCAGATTTCTCCGCGCAGAGTGGGACGCGTGTTCGGCCCGGGAGGTTGCCTCGCGATCACGTGCGCGATGATGGGAAAACCGGATGATCCATGTCGCCTCGATCGCCGGCCTCAGATCTCAGTTCAGGGAGAGCCGTCATGGCACCGCGTATCCTGCTCGCCCGGCACGGCCAGACGGAATGGTCCGTCAGGGGCAATCACACCGGCAGGACGGACATCCCGCTGCTCGACACCGGCCGGGCGGGCGCGAAGCTCCTCGGTGAGCGGCTGCGGCACGGGCCGTGGGCGGAGCTGCCGGGCCTGGAAGTGCGCACCAGCCCGTTGCTGCGGGCCAGGGAGACCTGCGAGATCGCGGGATTCGCGGACCGGGCCGAGCCGTGGGACGCACTCATGGAGTGGGACTACGGGGCGTACGAGGGCATGACACCGGCCGAGATCAAGGCGATCCGGCCGGACTGGTTCATCTGGCGCGACGGGGTGCCGGAGGGCGAGACCCTGGCCGAGCTGTCCGCCCGCGCCGACGAGATCGTGGAGTGGGCCCGCTCGGCCGACCGCGACGTGCTGGTCTTCGCCCATGGGCACATCCTGCGGGCGCTGGGGGCGCGGTGGCTCGGCGAGGACGTGTCGTTCGCGGCGCGGATCCGGCTCGACCCGACCTCGCTCTCGGTGCTGGGCTGGGCGTACGGGGCCCCCGCGATCGAACGCTGGAACGACACGGGCCACCTGGACCGTTAGCGCTCCTACGCGGAGGCGGCGGGCCGCGCCGTCTCCGCGTACCGCTCCAGGAACTCCCGTACCTCCGCCACGTACCGCTGCGGCTTCAGCACCCCCACCGCCTGCGCCAGCATCGCCCGGATACGGGTCGACTGGACGCGGTTCAGCAGGTCGAGCACCTGATGGCCGGCGGCCGCCGCCTCCGCGCCGCGGTCCGCGTGGGCCAGGTCCCAGGTCAGCTCGGCCCGGTACAGCGCCTGGTTCCGGGTGAAGTGCGGGTCCTGGAGCCGGGTGGCCCGGAGCGCGTGCCGGGCCGCCCGCGGCCAGTCGCCCAGCGCCGACCAGCACTGCGCCTCCAGCATCTCCAGCTCCGCCTCCCGGAAGAAGGTCATCCACTCCGGATCGGCGTCGCACGGACCGCGCCCGAACGCGGTGTGCGCCCGCCCGAGCGCCCGCTCGCAGCCCGTACGGTCCCCGAGCCCCGCCCGGCCCCCCGCCTCCCGCAGCGAGAGCAGCGCCAGCAGCCGGGGCGAGCCCAGCGGCTGCGCCGCCCGCTGCGCGGCCTCCGCGGCCCGCACCGACTCGCGGGGCCGCCCGGTGTCCCGGGCCAGGAACGACGTATTGCAGAACGCGTGCGCCTCCAGCGCCGGATCACCGGCCACCCGTGCCGTGGCGAGCGCCTCCGCGTAGTGCGAGCGGGCGTCCTCGAACCGGCCCGAGTCATGGGCCAGCCAGCCCACCGAGATGGCCAGTTCGCCCGCTCCGGCGTGCAACCGGTCGGCGGTGGTGCGCCGGGTGGCCGTCCCGGAGTCGAGCAGCGCGTACGCCGCCCGCAGCGGCTGGAACGCCTTGCGGTACAGGCCGTCGCCGCCGTGCCGGTCGTCGAGCAGCCGGATCTGCCGCACCGCCTCCTCCACGGTGCTCACCTCGCTCTCGCCGACCCGCCGCGGGTCGGGCCGGGCGGTGGCGGCAGCGGCGGATACGGAGCCCGGGCCCAGGCCCAGGGTCGCGGCCGCCATCGTGGTGGTGCCGCTCGTCATGAATACGCGACGCAGCACGTCGCTCTCCTCGTCGGGGTCGCTGTGGAGCGTAGGGGGCGGTGGGGTTTCGGCAGTGGCCCGCGCCCCCCGGCCGCGTACGGTTTCACGCGGCGAGAAGCCCAGGTCCGCCAGGGTCGTTCCGGGAAACATGTGCAGGAAGACCCGTTCGTACGCGTAGTTGGGGCAGCGGATCTCCCCGGACTCCACGCGTCCGACGTACCGGGCGTCGCACGCGACCTGCTCGCCGATCTCACGGGCCGATCTGCGTACCGCGGCAGCGAACTCCCCGGCGGAGCGCTGTCCGCGCAGCCGCCGGAAGGCGAGGTTGGGCACTGCCCCTGTCGACACCATGGGCGGGGACCTCTCTTCTGCAGCTCTTCTGCAGCCGGGCTTCCTGCTTCCGGTGTCCCGGCGGAGCAAGAACGTACCTGCTGTGAGGAGTCACACACACGGCGTTTGCTGATAAAGGGGGCATCTCGCCCGCAATCTGCCATGAACTGCCACCCTTTGCGGCGGCGTGGCACCGTAGCCCTTGACGCCGTCGGGCCGTTGGTCCATGAGGAGACGGAATCCGGCTCCGCCCGGCGATGAGAGGAGAGGTCCCTTGTTGCATCTCGGCACGGAGACCGACTCGCGGACGAATGCGACGACCCCGGCCGCGACGGGTGCCCCGGCGCCCACCACTGCCACGGACGGCCACGGCGGCGAACCCTGCGACCTGGTGACCGTTCCGGCCCGCCAGGGCCTGGAGGCCGTGGACATCCTGCGCCGGGACGCCGAGCAGGACATCGGCCCGGTCCTGCACGACGGCGCCTGCGACACCCTCGGCTTCCTCGTGCCGCCGGGGACCGCCGAGGCCTGGGACGTACCGGGCAGCGCCTGCACGCAGACCGCCGGCCGCGGGCTGCGCATCCCCGCCGAGCCGCCTGTCACCGGCAGCGGCTGGCTGCTGCCGCCCGGGAACGACGCCCCGGTCACCGACCCGGCGGTGCTGCGGGCCGCGCTCGACGAGGCGGCCCGGCTGATCGAGGCGGCCGACAACTGCCGCTGACCGCCTTCTCGCCCGCGTGCCCATAATGGGCAGGTGGACGGGTTTCCCCGGCACGGCCGGCTCCCTGCCGGTCCGGAGCGAAGAGCAGTGAGCGGGCACGAGCAGCGGTGGCACGTCGAGGAGCGTCGGGCGGAGGTGCGGGCGCCCGCAAACGGTCCGACCGCAGGGCCGGGAGCACGGCCGAGGAGAAGAGCGGGGGCCGGGCCGAGCGCGGCGCCGGGCGCGGCGGGCGCAGGACGGAGCCCCTCGCCGAACCGGTGGACGGCTCCCTCGCCGAGCTGGTCCCCGACCGGGAGCGGCCGCGCGCCTGGACGCTGACGCTGGACGGCGCCCCGCAGTCCCATGTCGATCTCGACGACCCCACGTTCCTGTCCTTCGAGTACCAGCGCAGGATCGGCCACATCGCCGATCTCGTCGCACCTCCCGGGCAGCCCCTGCACGTGGTGCACCTGGGCGGCGGCGCCTTCACCCTCGCCCGCTACATCGCGGCGACCCGGCCCCGCTCCACCCAGCAGATCGTCGAGGTGGACGCCGCGCTCGTCCAACTCGTCCGCCGGGAGCTGCCGCTGGACCCGCAGGCCAGGATCCGGGTCAGGGCCACCGACGCCCGCGCCGGGCTCGGGAAGATCCAGGACGGCTGGGCGGATCTCGTCATCGCCGATGTCTTCAGCGGGGCCCGTACCCCCGCACACCTCACCAGCACCGAGTTCCTCGCCGAGGTCCGCCGGGTCCTGAAGCCCGGCGGGAGCTACGTCGCCAACCTCGCGGACGGGCCGCCGCTGACCCATCTGCGCGGCCAGATCGCCACCGCGGCCGCGCTCTTCCCCGAGCTGGCGCTGGCCGCCGACCCGACCGTGTGGCGCGGCCGCCGCTTCGGCAACGCCGTGCTGCTCGCCTCGGACCTGCCGCTGAAGGTCGCGGAGCTGACCCGCCGGGTCGCGACCGATCCGCATCCCGGACGCGTCGAACACGGGCGCGCGCTCGCCGACTTCACCGGCGGCGCGGTGCCGGTGAGCGACGCGGACGCCAAACCGTCCCCGGCGCCGCCCCCGTCGGCCTTCGGGTAGGCGTGCGCCGCCGGTCGGACGGTCCCGACCGGCGGCGGACGGTCGTCGCGGGTGCGGAGGACCGCCGCCCGCGCTGGAACAGCGACTGGCCGCGAACATCGGCCGTCGCGGGTGCGGAGGACCGCCGGCGTCGTGCCGCCGTCCCGGCCGAAACCCACCCGATCGTCCAGGAACCGCCGGTCCTCACCAAGGCGTTCGGCGCGTACGAGCAGCCGCCCGGCGCCGAGTGGGGCGCCGCGCGCCCGCGCGTTCCTGCCGGGCTTCCGCCGCACCACCGCCGGCGGGGACGCGTGTACGGGCAACGGTCCGGCGCCCAGTGGGGCGGCCCGCGCCCGCGCCCTCCTGCCGGGCCTCCGCCGCACCACCAGCGCCCGGGACGCGCGCCCCATTTCCGTCGGACAGGCCCTACCCCGCCCGGTTCACCGCCGACAGCACCGCCAGGATCGAGGCCGTGAGGACCGAGGTGTCCTGTCCCGCTCCCCAGCGCACCTCTCCGTCCACCCGGCACTCCGCGTACGCCATCGCCGGGCTCCGCTGCCCCGGACCCGTCGCGTGCTCCGTGAAGTCGAGGACGTCCACCTCGATGCCCGCGGCGGCCAGTGCACGGGTGAACGCCGACACCGGGCCGTTGCCCGTGCCCTCGTAGTCGCCCTCCCGTTCGTCCACCCGCAGCGTGCAGATGAACCGGTGCTCACCGGCCGGGTTCCGGTCCGTGGACCAGGAGGCCAGGGCCACGTTCCCGTCCCGTCCGGGCAGCAGGTACGTCCTGTCGAACAGCTCCCACAGATCCTTCGGCGTGGCCTCCAGACCGCTGTCGTCGGTCGCGGCCTGCACCGCGTGCGAGAAGTCCGCACGCATCCGGGCCGGCAGGTCCACCCCGTGGTTGCTCCGCAGCAGATGGGCGATGCCGCCCTTCCCGGACTGGCTGTTGACCCGGATGACCGCCTCGTACGTACGCCCCACGTCCGCCGGGTCGATCGGCAGATACGGCACCGACCACAGCTCGGAACCGCTGCTCGCGTGATGGGCGAAGCCCTTGCTGATGGCGTCCTGGTGGGTGCCGGAGAACGCCGTGTACACGAGATCGCCGCCGTACGGGTGGCGGGGCGGCACCGGCAGCCGGTTGCAGTACTCGACCGTGCGGCGGATCTCGTCGATGTCGGAGAAGTCGATCATCGGGTCGACACCCTGGGCATGCAGATTCAGTGCCAGATTGACCAGGTCGACATTGCCGGTGCGCTCACCGTTGCCGAACAGGCAGCCCTCCACCCGCTGCGCACCCGCCAGGACGGCGAGTTCGGCGCACGCGGTGCCGGTGCCGCGGTCGTTGTGCGGATGGACGGAGAGGATCACCGAGTCCCGCCGCTCCAGATGGCGGTGCATGTACTCGATCTGGTCCGCGTACACGTTCGGCGTCGCGATCTCCACCGTGGCGGGCAGGTTGTGGATGATCGGCCGGTCCGGGGAGGCGTCCCACAGTTCGGTGAGGCTGTTGCAGATCTCCAGGACGAAGTCGGGCTCGGTGAGGATGAACACCTCGGGGGAGAACTCGAACCGGATGTCCGCCCCGGGCCGCGCCCGCGCCAGCCGTTCCATCCGCCGCGCGGACTCCAGCACCGTGGCGTGCACCTCGGCCCTGCTGCGGCCGAGCACCACCTCGCGCCAGACCGGCGCGGTCGGGATGTACAGATGGACGACCGCGCGCTCCATCCCCTCGATGGACTCGAAGGTCCGGTCGATCAGGTCCGGTTTCGCCGGGGTGAAGACGACCACGGTGACGTCGTCCGGCACGGCGTCGCCGTCGGCCAGATGCCGGACGAAGTCGAAGTCGGTGCGGCTCGCGGACGGGTAGCCGATCTCGATCTCCTTGAAGCCCATCGCGACGAGCAGATCGAACATTCGGCGCTTGCGCGGCGTGTCCATGGGCTCGGCCAGCGCCTGGTTGCCGTCGCGCAGATCCACCGGCACCCAGAGCGGGGCACGTTCGATACGGGCCTGCGGCCAGGTGCGGCCGGTCGGCGGGACCTCGACGCGGTCGAAGGCCGAACGGTAGCGGTGGGAGGGCATGGAGCTCGCCCGCTGCGGATTCCAGCGGGGGGCATCGGCGGGCACGGGCCCGCGCGGAGTGCAGATCGTGGGGAAGCCGTGCATCGGTGACTGACGGTCGGGCATGAGGACGGTCTCTTCTCGCATCGCCGGACGCGACCGGCGCAGCACGGCATCCCGCGGCGGGGTGCCGGTCGCTTCAGGCCCCGCCGCGGCAGCCGAGAAGAAGGAGACCGCTGTGCGTCATGGCCGGTAGAGTAGCCACAGATGAAGTCCTCAGACAACCTGACAGGTGAATGCGGTGTCCTCGCTCGGTCCACTCCGTCCCAGCCCTCTGGTCGAACAGGCCGCCGACCATCTGCGCGAGCAGATCACCGAGGGGCGCTGGCCGGTCGGCACGCGGATTCCCGGCGAGACGACCCTGGCCAGGACGCTCGGCGTGGGCCGCTCCACGGTCCGTGAGGCGGTGCGCACCCTGGCCACGCTCGGCCTGCTCCAGTCCCGTCAGGGCGCGGGTGTCTTCGTCATCGCCGACCGGGTGACGGAGGACTGGCCGGCCCGGCTGAGCCGGGCCGCGGTCACCGACGTGTACGAGGTGCGCATGCTGATCGAGGTCCAGGCCGCCCGGCTGGCCGCGCGGCGCCGTACGGACGAGGACCTGGCCGCCCTGGACGCGGCGCTCTCCGCGCGCCGGGCGGCGGGAGCCGGGGGAGACGCGGAGTTCGTGGACGCGGACATCGTGCTGCACCGGACCGTGGTGGCCGCGGCCCACAACCCCGTACTCACCGATCTCTTCGGCGAGTTCGCACCCGTGCTGCGGCAGGGGCTCGTCGACCTCGTGGAACTGCTCGGCCTGCGCCGCGAGGACCCGGGGCACGGCGATGCCGCCCATGACGCGCTGGTACGGGCCGTGGTCGCCGGGGACGCGGAGTCGGCGGGCCGGGTCGCGCAGGCCGAACTCGAAGCCACGCTGGCCCGGTTGCGGGCGGTGTAGGGCGGTGTAGGGCGGGCCGGGCGCGAAGTCATGCGCCGGCCCGGCTGCCGCCGGCGTGGGGCGGCCTAATTCCAGGGGCGGGGGAGAACGGCTTCGGAGAGAGAAGGCGGGTGTGCCCCCGACCGCCCCGCCGCAGGGCACCCCGTTCACCTTCCGGTGTGCGGGCCGGTGTGAACCGCGGATGACGAGAACCGCTCCCGAAGGCGGGCGCGGATGAGCGGTCCCGGGCGACCGGCGGGGCGCGTCCCGCCCGCCACGGCTCCGACCTGCGCTTTCCGCGAGAGACGTGAAATTCCGGGCAGCGTATACGGGTTGTGGCAAGACCCCGGCGGGACACGGTCCCGTGACTTGCCGGACACGCTCGGGCAACGGAAGCGTCTTCAACTCTTGACACCCACCCCTTCGAGGCAGGAACCTTCCGACATCGACGCATGGGAGCGCTCCCACATCGGACGGTCCTCCGCCCGAACGGCACTGCCCGCGCCCTCCCCCCCTCTGAGTCACGCGGCACCCGCACCCACCGACCACCCCGCCGCGCAGTCAGAACGCCCAGCCCCACCCCGGAACGTCCCACCCGGAACAAGGAGTAGTGGAATGCGCATCACCCGCACCGTCGCCGGACGGAGCCGCAGAGCCGCGGTTCTGGCCACCACGGGCCTGACGGCCTCGGCCCTGTTGCTGACCGGCTGCAGCAGCGACTCGGACTCTTCGGGCAGCACGGGCCCCGACGCGAACGGGAACATCACGCTGACCGTCGCCGACTTCGGGCAGTTCGGCTACAAGGAGGCCGGGCTCTTCGCCAAGTACCACGAGCTGCACCCGAACATCACGGTCAAGGAGGACGCCACCGCCGACGAGAAGATCTACTACCCCAAGCTGCTCCAGCAGCTGAACTCGGGCAGCGGTCTCGCCGACATCCAGGGCATCGAGGTCGGCCGGATCAAGGAGATCGCCGACACCAAGGCGGACTCCTTCGTCGACCTCGGCAAGGTGATCGACGTGAACGACTGGGTCTCCTGGAAGGCGAAGCAGGCCACCGCGCCCAGCGGCGCGGTGATCGGCGCGGGCACCGACATCGGCCCGATGTCCCTCTGCTACAACACCGAGCTGTTCAAGAAGGCCGGTCTGCCGACCGACCGCACGGAGGTCGCCAAGAAGGTCGCGGGCGGCTGGGAGGACTACATCAAGCTCGGTGAGGAGTACAAGAAGAAGGCCCCCGCGGGGACGTACTTCATGGACTCCGCGAGCGCCATGTTCAACGCGGTCGTGAGCTCGAACGCCGAGCAGTACTACGACGCGAGCGGCAAGCCCGTCTACAAGGAGAGCTCCAGCGTCCAGCAGGGCTGGAACCTGGCCGCCGAGGTCGCCTCCAAGAAGCTCTCCCAGGGTCTCGCCCAGTTCGACACCAACACCTGGGTCCCCGCGCTGCGCAAGGGCACCATCGCCACCGTGGCCTGCCCCGCGTGGATGGCCGGCCAGATCTCGGCCAACGCCGGTGAGGCCAACAAGGGCAAGTGGGACATCACCACTGCACCCGGTGCGACCGCCGCCAACTGGGGCGGCTCCTTCCTCGCCGTGCCCAAGTCGGGCAAGAACGTCGAGGAGGCCGGCAAGCTCGTGAAGTGGCTGACCGCGCCCGAGCAGCAGGCCGCGGTGTTCAAGGCGATCGGCGTCTTCCCGTCCAACAAGGGCGCGTACGAACTGCCGGACGTGAAGAACGCGAAGCTCCCGTACTTCAACGACGCCCCGATCGGACAGATCTACGCCGACGAGGCCAAGACCATCCCCGAGGCGGTGCTCGGCCCGAAGGACGGCGTCATCAAGGACACCATCTCCACCCAGATCACCAACATGGAGCAGCGCGGCACCAGCCCCGACAAGGCGTGGAAGGCCGCGACCGACGCGATCGACAAGGCGATCGGCTGACCGCCGCCGGTGCGGGCGGCCCCCGAGGCCGCCCGCACCGGCACGCACCCCCCGGCCCGACCGCCCCGGCCCCGCGCCCATGCCTCGCCGGCGCGCCCCCTCACTCAGGGAAGGACTCCCGCCCGTGGCCACCTCGACCCCCGCCCGGGACGCATTCGCCCCGCCGCCCGGCGGCTCCCCGCACCCGGCGGCCCCGTCCCGCCGGCAGAACTGGCGCAGCCGGCTGTGGCGGTTCGACGACAAGGCGTCGCCGTACGCCTACATAGCCCCGTTCTTCCTCGTCTTCGGCGCCTTCGGCCTCTACCCGCTGCTCTACACCGGGTGGATCGCTTTGCACCGGGTGGAGATGACCGGCCTGAACCAGATGGAGTGGGTCGGCTGGGAGAACTTCGACAAGATCCTGCACGACGCGGAGTTCTGGACGGCCGTCACCAACACCTTCCTGATCGGTGTGATGTCGACGGTCCCGCAACTGCTCGTCGCCCTGGGCCTGGCCCATCTGCTGAACTACCGGCTCCGCGCCAGCACCTTCTGGCGGACGGTCGTCCTCACCCCGTACGCCACCTCGGTGGCCTCCGCCGCCCTCGTCTTCGCCCTGGTCTTCCGGGCCGACGGCGGCCTGCTGAACTGGCTGCTGCACTTCGTCGGGCTCGGCGACACCAACTGGGCCAACGGACACTGGACTTCGAAGATCGCGATCTCCGTCATCGTCATCTGGCGCTGGACCGGTTACAACGCCCTGATCTACCTGGCCGCCATGCAGGCCGTACCCGCCGACCTGTACGAGGCGGCGTCGCTGGACGGCGCGTCGCGCTGGCAGCAGTTCCGCAAGGTGACCATCCCCTCGCTGCGGCCCACGATCCTCTTCACGATCGTCATCTCGACCATCGGCTCCATGCAGCTGTTCGGCGAGCCGCTGCTGCTGGAGGGCGGCAGGCTCGGAGCCACCGGCGGCAACGAGAATCAGTACGAGACGCTCAGCGTCTACCTCTACAACTACGGCTGGAATCTCGGGCATCTCGGTCCGGCCGCCGCAGTGGCCTGGGCGATGCTCGCCCTCCTGCTGATCATCGCCGCGGTCAACTGGCTCATCGGCCGCTTCGTACGCACATCCGCGGTCTGACCGGGAGCGAATTCCATGACCATGACCAGTACCGCCGAAGCCCCGGAAGCCGCCGTCCCGCCCGCCCGCCGACGGGACACGGGCCGCCCGAGCAGGTTCAGGCCGGGCGCGGGCAAGCAGTTGCAGGGCGGCCCGTTCGCCTACATCGCCCTGGCCGTCGTCGGCATCGGCTCGCTGCTGCCGCTCTACTGGACGCTGGTGGCCGCGTCCCACACCCAGGACGAAGTCCTCGCCACCACACCGCCGTTCCTGCCCGGCGGGCGACTGATGCACAACCTCGACGCGGCCTGGAACCAGGCACACCTCGGCAAGGCGATCGTCAACAGCTTCCTCGTCGCCGGCTGCATCACGGCGGCGACGCTCTTCTTCTGCACCCTGGCCGGCTACGCCTTCGCCAAGATGCGGTTCAGGGGCCGCGGCGCGCTGATGACCGGCGTCATCGCCACCCTCACGATCCCGCCGCAGCTCAGTGTCGTCCCGCTCTTCATGATGATGTCCGACATCGGCTGGGGCGGGCAGCTGGAGTCGGTGATCTTCCCGACCCTGGTGAGCGCCTTCGGGGTGTTCTTCATGCGGCAGTACCTGAGCGAGGCGCTGCCTTACGAACTCATCGAGGCCGCCAGGATCGACGGTGCGAACAACTTCCGCATCGTGCGCAGCGTGGTCCTGCCGGTGGCCCGCCCCGCCATGATGGTGCTGGGGATGCTCACCTTCGTGCAGGCGTGGAACGACTTCTTCTGGCCCTACCTCGCCCTCAACCAGCAGAACCCCACGCTCCAGGTGGCCCTCGGCCAGCTGAGCGCCTCGTACACCCCCGACCAGAGCATCGTGATGGCCGGCGCGCTGATCAGCACGCTGCCGCTGCTCGTGGTGTTCGTGATCTTCGGCAAGCGGATCGTCGGCGGGATCATGTCCGGCGCCGTCAAGGGCTGACACCGCGTCACCCGCTTCTCTCCTGCCCGTCCCTGTCCGACCACCCCTGGGAGCGCTCCCGCATGACTGCCGTACGACCCGAAACCGCCCCGAAGGCCGCACCCGAGGCAACGGAATTCCCGCCCGGCTTCGTCTGGGGCGCGGCCACGGCCGCCTACCAGATCGAGGGCGCCGCGGCCGAGGACGGCCGCACCCCGTCCATCTGGGACACCTTCAGCCGCACTCCGGGCAAGGTCCGAAACGGTGACACCGGAGACATCGCCGCCGACCACTACCACCGCTACCGCGACGACGTGGCGCTGATGAAGCAACTCGGCCTGACGGCCTACCGCTTCTCCGTCTCCTGGCCCCGGGTGCAGCCCACCGGCCGCGGCCCCGCCGTCGAACGCGGCCTGGACTTCTACCGCAGGCTCGTCGACGAGCTCCTCGAAGCGGGCATCGCACCCGTCGCCACCCTCTACCACTGGGACCTGCCCCAGGACCTGGAGGACGCGGGCGGCTGGCCCCAGCGGGAGACCGCCGAACGCTTCGCCGACTACGCCGACATCATGGCCGGAGCCCTCGGCGACCGCGTCGGCACCTGGACCACCCTCAACGAGCCGTGGTGCTCGGCCTTCCTCGGCTACGGCTCCGGCGTGCACGCCCCCGGCCGCACCGAGCCCGCCGCCGCGCTCCGCGCCGCCCACCACCTCAACCTCGCCCACGGCCGGGCGACCGGGATCCTGCGCGACCGTCTCCCCGCCACCGCGCAGATCTCGGTCACCCTCAACCTCCACCACGTCCGCCCGCTGACCGGCGGCGAGGCCGACGCGGACGCCGCCCGCCGGATCGACGCGGTGGGCAACCGGGTCTTCACCGGTCCGATGCTGCGCGGCGCGTACCCGGAGGACCTGATCGCCGACACCGGGCACCTGGTGGACTGGGGACAGCTGGTCCAGGACGGCGACCTGGCCGCCATCTCCAGCCCGGTCGACCTCCTGGGCGTGAACTACTACACACCCACCCTGGTCTCCACCCCGGCCGACGGCACCGGCGACTCCCGCGACGACGGACACGGCAACAGCGACCACTCCCCGTGGCCCGGCTCCGAGCACGTCGCCTTCCACCTCGCCGAGGGCCGCAAGCGCACCGCGATGAACTGGGCGATCGACCCCGACGGGCTGTACGAGCTGCTCACCGACGTCTCCCGCGCCCACCCCGGCCTGCCGCTCATGGTCACCGAGAACGGCGCCGCCTTCGACGACTACGTCTCGCCCGAGGGACGGGTGGCGGACCCCGAGCGCATCGAGTACCTGCACGGCCACCTCGACGCCATCCGGCGGGCCGCGGCCGACGGGGTGGACGTCCGCGGCTACTTCCTCTGGTCCCTGATGGACAACTTCGAGTGGGCGTACGGATACTCCAAGCGCTTCGGCGCCGTCTACGTCGACTACGCCACCCAGCGCCGCGTCCCCAAGGCGAGCGCCCACTGGTACGCCGACGTCATCCGTCGGCACGCCCTGCCCCCGGCCGCGTCCCCGGCCGCCGGCCTCGGCTGACCGAACGCTTCACCACCCGGACCCGGCCGCCCGCGGCCGGGTCCCCGGCGTTCCCCCACGCTTGGGTTTGCCCATCCGGCTGTGAGAAATTGACCGCGAACGGGAGGCAGCCATGACGGCAGCGCGAGTACGGAGCGGTGGCCGGCCCACGCTCGAAGAGGTCGCGGCACGGGCAGGGGTGGGGCGAGGCACGGCCTCACGGGTCATCAACGGCTCACCACGGGTCAGCGCGCACACCCGCGAGGCGGTGGAGGCGGCCGTCGCCGAGCTGGGCTACGTACCCAATCGCGCGGCCCGCGCGCTCGCCGCGAACCGCACGGACGCGATCGCCCTGGTGGTGCCCGAGCCGGAGACCCGCTTCTTCGCCGAGCCGTACTTCTCCGACATCGTCCGCGGTGTCGGCGCGGCGCTCGCCGACACCGACATGCAGCTGCTGCTCACCCTCGTCGGCAACGACCGCGAGCGCCGCCGGCTGGCCCAGTACCTGACCGCGCACCGCGTCGACGGGGTGCTGCTGGTCTCGGTCCACGCCGACGACCCGCTGCCGGACCTGCTGGAGCAGCTCGGCATGCCGGCCGTGATGAGCGGCCGCAGACGGTCCTCCGAGACGCTCGCCTCGGTCGACTCCGACAACTTCGCCGGCGCCGGCGCCGCGGTCGGCCATCTCGTCTCCGGGGGGCGCCGCGCCATCGCCACGATCACCGGGCCCCGGGACGTCTACGGCGCGCAGCGCCGCCTCGACGGCTACCGCGAGGCGCTGAGCCGGGCCGGTCTCGAAGCGGACGAGCGGCTGATCGCCCCGGCCGACTTCACCGAGGAGGGCGGTGCGCAAGCCATGCGCGAGCTGCTCGCCCGCCGCCCCGACGTCGACGCGGTCTTCGCCGCGTCCGACGTGATGGCCGCGGGCGCCCGCCAGGTGCTGCGCGAGGCCGGCCGGCGCATCCCGGACGACGTGGCCCTCATCGGCTTCGACGACTCGGCGGTGGCCCGCCACATGGACCCGGCCCTCACCAGCGTGCGCCAGCCGATCGAGGAGATGGGCCGCACCATGGCCCGCGTACTGCTCAAGGAGATCGCGAGCGAGAACCAGGAGCGCCCGCAGATCGTGCTCCCCACCGAACTGGTCGTCCGCGACTCGTCGTGACGGCCGTCACACGGCCGCCCGCTGAGGAGGGCTCAGACACGGGAAGGGCCCCGGTCCGAAGACCGGGGCCCTTCCCTTCAGGGTGAGTAACGGGACTCGAACCCGCGACATCCTGGACCACAACCAGGTGCTCTACCATCTGAGCTATACCCACCATGCCCGGTCTTTTTCTGACCGGCCGAGAAAAAGTGTACAGGGTCCGAGAGGGTGCTCGCTCCCCAGTTGTTCAGCCGCCGGCCCCACCCCCCGAAAGGGCTATGACCAGCGGCTTCACAAGGTCCTACGGCGCGGGCGGCGCGACGTGCGCCGCGATGGTCTTCGCGCGCTCCGAGTCCGGGCCGGGCTGCGGTACGAAGACCGCCTCGCGGTAGTAGCGCAGCTCGGTGATCGAGTCACGGATGTCCGCGAGCGCCCGGTGGTTGCCGTTCTTGGCCGGACTGTTGAAGTACGCCCGCGGGTACCAGCGGCGCGCCAGCTCCTTGATCGAGGAGACATCGACGATCCGGTAGTGGAGGTAGCCCTCCAGGGCCGCCATGTCCCGCGCCAGGAAACCGCGGTCGGTGGAGACGGAGTTCCCGCAGAGCGGGGCCTTGCCGGGCTCCTTCACATGCTCGCGGACGTAGTTCAGCACCTGGGCCTCGGCGTCGGCCAGGGTGGTGCCCCCGGCCAGCTCGTCGAGGAGGCCCGAGGCGGTGTGCATCTGCCGCACCACCTCGGGCATGGTCTCCAGGGCCGCGTCCGGCGGGCGGATCACGATGTCCACCCCTTCACCGAGCACGTTCAGCTCCGAGTCGGTGACCAGCGCGGCCACCTCGATGAGTGCGTCTTCCGTCAACGAGAGCCCGGTCATCTCGCAGTCGATCCACACCATGCGATCGTTCATGGCCCCACCCTACGGGGCACTCCGTTGCCCCGGCAGGGTCGGGCGTCCGGTCGTGTACGCGTCGGGGCCGGGTTTCCCCTGCTCCGACTGGACCGGGCCGGTCGTCGACGACGTGATGACATGCGGTCCCGGCGGGGTCGCCGCGGCAGCGGCACGCCGGATCGCCGCGTTGCCCTGGGCGGGCACGACGGGCTCGGTCACCGTGGCCACGGGCTCCGCGCCACCGCTCTGCGGACGGCGGGCCCGGTAGGCGGCCCGGTACGCGGCGGGGGAGGAGCCCAGCTGACGCCGGAAGTGTCCGCGCAGCGCGACCGGCGAGCGGAAGCCGCAGCGGCCCGCCACCTCGTCGACCGAGTACTCGGACGTCTCCAGCAGCCGCTGCGCCTGCAGCACCCGCTGGGTGATCAGCCACTGGAGCGGTGCGCTGCCGGTGAGCGAACGGAACCTGCGGTCGAAGGTCCGCCTGCTCATGTACGCGCGCGCGGCCAGCGTCTCCACGTCGAACTGCTCGTGGAGGTGCTCCAGCGCCCAGGCCACGACCTCGGCGAGCGGGTCGGAGCCGATCTCCTCAGGTAAAGACCTGTCGAGGTAGCGCTCCTGACCGCCACTGCGCCGCGGCGGCACGACGAGCCGGCGGGCCAGTGCCCCGGCGGCCTCCGTGCCGTGGTCCGTGCGGACTATGTGCAGACAGAGATCGATCCCCGCCGCCGTCCCGGCGGAGGTGAGCACATCGCCGTCGTCGACGAACAGCTCACGCGGATCGACGTGGACCGACGGGTAGCGCTTGGCCAGCGTCGGTGCGTACATCCAGTGTGTGGTCGCCGGGCGGCCGTCCAGCAGGCCGGCGGCGGCGAGCACGAACGCGCCGGTGCACAGACCGACGATGCGTGCGCCCTCCTCGTGGGCGCGGCGCAGCGCCTCCAGCGCCTCGGCGGGCGGCGGCGAGGTGATCGAACGCCAGGCGGGCACCACGACGGTGCCGGCCCTGCTGATCGCCTCCAGCCCGTAGGGCGCGGTGAGTTCGAGTCCCCCGGTGGTCCGCAGCGGCCCTTCCTCCCCGCCGCAGACGAGGAGTCGGTAGCGCGGAACTCCCGCGTCCTGGCGGTCGATTCCGAACACGGAGAGCGGGATCGAACTCTCGAAGATGGGGCCGCCGCTGAACAGCAGCACGGCGACGACTTCTCGTCGTCGACGGCCACTGAGCTTCCGTACGGCCTCCGTAACGGCGGCGGAGTCCTGGCTCATGACGCTAAGCCCCCCTCGGTGTTCGCGTCTCCCTGGTCCTTACGGGCCTGTCGCACCTGCACTGTTCCCCTCGGTCCTGCACGAGTTCCCCAGACTTCGATACCCAAGATCGAATCTACTGCGTCCCGTGGTGCCGGCGTGACAAGTTCACCAACCGGCGTTATGTCGACAAGGCAACTTGGCGGGATGCATTCGATCACGAAGCGTTTCATCCGGAGAGCGTGCAGGGAAGTGCGTCGTGCGTTCATGGCCCGTCCCCGTTGGGTGGAAGCGTACCGCGCGGTCTCTTCCTGCCTGGTGACAAGGGGGTTGATCGGCCATTTCGGCAAGGAATGGGCACGGGTATGAAGTTGGCTGAAAATAGATGGTTGTGCATACGTGATTCAGTCATTGAACCGGCGCACAACCCGGGTGATCAACCGCTTCTTTGCGCCCCCTGGGCAGGTCGGACGGCTGATCGTACGGAACGGCGTGATGGCAACCCGCAGCGACCGGATTCCGCCCGACGGGCCGGTGTCGGACCCCGGCCGGGAGGGCGCCGAGAACGGGGCGGACGGTCCGGAGCGGGCGCGGTGTGACTCCGGGGGGCCGAGAGGTCCGGATGCCGGCCCGGCGGTCGGTGACGGACCGGTGATCCACTCCGCGGCCGCCCCGGGGGTGCGGGGCCGCGCTCACGGTCCGGAGGGGCGGCGGACCGGGCTCGGTCCGGTCACCGAGGGCAGCCGTCCGGGCCCGCTGCGTCGGTGTACGGCACAAGCGGCATTGCCATACGGGTCAGCCTCGGGCATGCTCCGTGAAACGTCGCACGCGCTTTGCGCGGGTCTGGGCGGTGGAGGAGTGGCGCCGTACCCTTGGGGGTAAGGGGTTGGGAAGATGATTCCCGGACACCGCAACACCGCCCGCCGACGCACCTTCCCCACGTCGCTCTCCTCACGAGGACTCTCTTCGCCGAGACACCGATGGCCGGTCACGAAATCCCCGAACCCGCCGACCGCAAGCAGGTAGCCGACCCCATGTCGGACCCGCAGGCGGTCGAAGAAACACGCCACTCCTGCGATCCCGCGTTCCGCCACGGGGTCGTCGTCGGCTTCGACGGCTCGACCTCCAGCGAACGCGCTCTCGCCTATGCCATCGGGATGGCCCGAAGATCGGGTTCCGGCCTGATCATCGTCCATGTCGCCAACCGGCTGCCGACCACGGTCTGGGCAGGCTGCGAGCCGCCCGTCTTCGTGGATGTGCCCGACCACCGCACCGAGGTGCTCGGCCTGGAGCTCGCCTGCGCGGACTACCTCTCCGAGGTGCCCTGGGTGCTCGTCGAGCGGGGCGGGGACATCTGTCACGAGCTGGAGGAGGTCGGCCGGGAGTACTCGGCCGACGCCATCGTCGTCGGCTCCACGCACGGCATCGTCGGCCGCATCTTCGGTTCGGTGGCGGGGCGCCTCGCCCGGCGTGCGCAGCGCCCCGTCGTCGTCATCCCCTGATCCGCCGGACAGGCCCTGGGCCGGCTCTCGTTCGACATGGCGTCAACTCGCCCGCGTAAACCGGCAATTCATGCACTCGTCGGCTGTTTCGGGGCCGCCCCGCGCACGCGGTACAGCGTTTCGCGCGCCGGGGCGGCCCCGTGGACGGGCCTACTCGACGGTGACGGACTTCGCCAGGTTGCGCGGCTTGTCGATGTCACGGCCCATGGCCAGCGCCGTGTGGTACGCGAAGAGCTGGAGCGGGATGCCCATCAGGATCGGGTCCAGCTCGTTCTCGTTCTTCGGTACGACGATGGTGTGGTCGGCCTTCTCCTGCACCTGGTGGGCGACGGCGAGGATGCGGCCGCTGCGGGCCTTGATCTCCTCCATCGCGGCGCGGTTCTTCTCCAGCAGGTCGTCGTCCGGCACGATCGCGACCGTCGGCATCGCGGGCTCGATCAGCGCCAGTGGCCCGTGCTTCAGCTCGGAGGCCGGGTACGCCTCCGCGTGGATGTACGAGACCTCCTTGAGCTTGAGCGAGGCCTCCCGGGCGACGGGGTAGCCGCGCACCCGGCCGATGAACATCATCGACTTGGCGTCCGCGTACTCGGCCGCCATCTTCTTGATCTCGTCCTCGTTCGCCAGGATCTCGCTGATCTGGGCGGGCAGCCTGCGCAGCCCCTCGATGATCCGCTTGCCGTCGGCGACCGACAGGTCCCGGATCCGGCCCAGGTGCAGGGCGAGCAGCGCGAACGCGACGACCGTGTTGGTGAAGCACTTGGTGGAGACGACGCAGACCTCGGGGCCGGCGTGGACGTACGTACCGCCGTCCGCCTCCCGGGCGATCGCCGAACCCACCACGTTGACGACGCCGAGCACCCGGGCGCCCTTGCGCTTGAGCTCCTGGACGGCGGCCAGCACGTCGTACGTCTCGCCGGACTGGGAGACCGCGACGTACAGCGTGTCCGGGTCGACGACCGGGTTGCGGTAGCGGAACTCGGAGGCCGGCTCGGCGTCCGCGGGGATGCGGGCGAGCTCCTCGATCAGCTGGGCGCCGATCTGGCCCGCGTGGTACGAGGTGCCGCAGCCCAGGATCTTGATCCGGCGGACGCCGCGCGCCTCCCGGGCGTCCAGGTTGAGGCCGCCCAGGTGCACGGTGGCGAAACGGTCGTCGATCCGGCCGCGCAGCACCCGGTCGACGGCGTCGGCCTGCTCGGAGATCTCCTTGTGCATGTACGTGTCGTGGCCGCCCATGTCGTACGACTCGGCCTCCCACTCCACAGTGGTCGGCGTGGCCGTCGTGGACGAGCCCTCCGTGGTGTACGTACGGAAGTCGTCGGCCTTGAGGGTGGCCATCTCGCCGTCGTCCAGGGTGACCACCTGGCGGGTGTGGGCGACCAGCGCGGCGACGTCCGAGGCGACGAACATCTCCTTCTCGCCGATGCCGAGCACCACCGGGGAGCCGTTGCGGGCGACCACGATGCGGTCGTTGAAGTCGGCGTGCATGACCGCGATGCCGTAGGTGCCCTCGATGGAGCGCAGCGCCTCGCGGACCTTCTCCTCCAGGGTGTCCGCCTGGGCACGGGCGATCAGGTGGACCAGCACCTCGGTGTCGGTCTCGGAGAGGAAGACGACACCGTCGGCGACGAGCTTCGCACGGAGCTCGGAGGCGTTGTCGATGATGCCGTTGTGGACGACGGCGACCTTGTTCCCGGCGTCCAGGTGCGGGTGCGCGTTCTCGTCGCTCGGGGCGCCGTGGGTGGCCCAGCGGGTGTGGGCGATACCGGTGGTGCCGGTGAAACGCTTGGGGACGCGGGCCTCCAGCTCGCGGACCCGGCCCTTCGCCTTCACCATCCGCAGGGTGGCGGGCTTCCCGGCCGACGCCTTGCCGGTGATGACGATGCCCGCGGAGTCGTAACCCCGGTACTCCAGCCGCTGCAGCCCTTCCAGCAGCAGCGGAGCCACATCACGCTTCCCGATATATCCGACGATTCCGCACATAAAGTCTCTGCCCCTCCATCGACGTACCTGTGGTGCCCGTTGCTCAGCCGTAGACGATGCGGCGCAGCTGGCGGAGCGAGAGCTCCGGCGGCGCGACCGCGCGGTGCGGCAGCTCGGCCGCGATCCGCTCGAAGATCTCCGCGTTGACCAGGCCGCCGGACTGCAGTTCGCGGTGGCGGCGGCGGACGAAGTCGTCGGTCGTCTCGTCGAAGTACGCCAGCACATCGAGGATCACCCGGGCGGCTTCACCGCGCTGGAGCGCGGTGCTGCGCACCAGGTGGTCGATGAGGTCGTCATGCGACGGGCGGCGTTCGAGCACTCGTTGATATTGCGGCGGTCGGGGCGCTTACGCAACAATTCTGCCCGATATCGGGCAGGCTCGGATGTGATTGCGGTCTCGACCGCCTACAGGCGCTTGAGGACGGCCTGCTTGGCGGCGGTGAACTCGTCGTCGGTGAGGACCCCGGACCGGTGCAGTTCCCCCAGCTCGTGCAGTCGGCGCAGCAGCACGTCGTGATCGTCGTCGGCCGGTGCGGGGGGAGTGGCCGCTGCCGGGGCCGCGATCCCGGCAGGCGCGGGCGCGGGAGCCGGGCCCGGTGTGCCGGGCAGCCGGACCAGGACCGCCGCCGCGACCAGGACCGCCGTGTACTCCTTCTTGGACAGTCCCCACAGATCCAGCGAGTACGGGTCGTGCTCGGGCGCCGGGACCGGGCCCCCGCCGCGTACGAAGGTCAGGTGCCCGTTCTCCAGGCCGATGGAGGGCAGCCACCGCACGTCGGTCACCTCCGACACCGGGAACGCGACCGGACCGCCCGAGACCTTGGCCTCACCGGCCTTCCAGTTCCAGGTGAGACGGACGGTCTCCCCGTCGAACGAGGCCGTGCCGTCCCCGCCGCCGCCGGCGACCGGCACCGCCGGCCCCGGCAGCAGGAAGCCGTCCACCGCGCCGGTCGGCACCTGCTCGACCAGCAGCGCGCCGCGCACCTCGTCGACGAAGTACTCCGCCACCCCGTTGCGGTCCTTCTCCACGGCCAGCTGGTACGGGTCCGAGGCGCCCTTGAGTCGGCCGCCAGCCGCGCGCAGGACGGGGCACGCGCCATCGCGCAGCCGCAGTCGCAGCCGGCCGCCCTTGCGGTCCGGTTCGAAGGAGATGCCCGCCAACGCCCGCAGCGGGACCACGCATTCGCCCAGCTCCTGCCGGAGTGGATGGATGCCCTTGCCCCGGCCCGGCACGATCCGCACCGCTTCGCCGTCGAAGGTCCAGGTCCCGTCGCGCTGGATTATTTCCGCCATGCGGCAGATTCTCTCAGCCGCGGAACGGGGGAGTGGTCTACACCTTGACCATCCGTGAGGCGCACGATACGCATGGTGATGGTTCGGTTGCTCAGGAGACCCACAGGTGTGAACCCGTCGAAAGGGATCCGGCTCGTGAGACTGCACAGGACACAGCGCACCGCACTGCCCCGCCTCCTCGGCTCGCTGCTGCTCGTCACGGCGGCCGGGATCTCCGGTGTCGGCGCGGCACCGGGAGGAGCGGCGGCGAACAGCGGCCCGGCCGCCGCGCCCCGCCCGCTCGGCCAGATCGTGCCCGCCCCCGCCGAGGCGAAGCCCGGCGGCTCCCCGTACACCATCACCGCGGACACCAGGATCCGCGTCGACGGCTCCGGCGAGGCCCGCAGGGTCGGCGACTACCTCGCGGGCGTGCTGCGCCCGTCCACCGGATACCCGCTGCCCGTCACCGGCGATGCGGGCAACGGCATCCGGCTGCGCCTCGACCCCGGCAACGGCGCGCTGGGCGCCGAGGGCTACCGCCTGAAGTCCGGCCGGGGCTCCGTCACCATCACCGCCCGCGGCCCCGCGGGGCTCTTCCACGGTGTCCAGACGCTCCGTCAACTGCTCCCGGCCGACGTGGAGAAGAGGAGCATCCAGAAGGGTCCGTGGACGGTCGCGGGCGGCACGGTCACGGACACGCCGCGCTACGCGTACCGCAGCGCGATGCTCGACGTCTCCCGGCACTTCTTCTCCGTCGCCGAGGTCAAGCGCTACATCGACCAGCTCGCCCTCTACAAGATGAACAAGCTCCATCTGCATCTCTCCGACGACCAGGGCTGGCGGATCGCCATCGACTCCTGGCCGCGGCTCGCCACGTACGGCGGGCAGACGGAGGTCGGCGGCGGCCCCGGCGGCCACTACACGAAGAGCGACTACCGGGAGATCGTCCGTTACGCGGCCTCCCGCTACCTGGAGGTCGTGCCGGAGATCGACCTGCCCGGCCACACCAACGCCGCACTCGCCTCGTACGCGGAGCTGAACTGCGACGGGGTCGCGCCGCCGCTGTACACCGGCACCAGTGTCGGCTTCAGCTCGCTCTGCGTCCCGAAGGCGGTCACGTACGACTTCGTGGACGACGTGGTCCGTGAACTCGCCGCGCTCACCCCCGGCAAGTACCTCCACATCGGCGGCGACGAGGCGCACTCCACCAGCCATGAGGACTATGTGGCCTTCATGGACAAGGCGCAGGCCGTCGTCGGCAAGTACGGCAAGACCGTGATCGGCTGGCACCAGCTGACCGGGGGCACGCCGGTGAAGGGGGCGGTCGCCCAGTACTGGGGGTACGACAGGACGGGCGCCGCCGAGCGCGAGCAGGTCGCGGACGCCGCCGCGAACGGCACGAAGCTGGTGCTGTCCCCGGCCGACCGCAGCTACCTCGACATGAAGTACGACAAGGACACCGAGCTGGGCCTGGCCTGGGCCGGCTACGTCCCGGTGCGGCGCTCCTACGACTGGGACCCGGCGACGTACCTGGCCGGGGTCCCGGAGGACTCGGTGCTCGGCGTCGAGGCGCCGCTCTGGTCGGAGACCCTGACCGACAGTGACGAGATCGAGCAGATGGCGTTCCCCCGGCTCCCCGGGGTCGCGGAGCTCGGCTGGTCACCGGCGGCCACGCACGACTGGGACACGTACAAGGTGCGGCTGGGCGCACAGGGGCCGAGGCTCTCGGCGCTCGGCGTCCACTACTACCGGGCACCGGAGGTCCCCTGGGCCGCCGAGTGAGCCGACCGGGCCCGTCCGGCGACCGCGCGTCCCGGGCCGCCGGACGGGCCCGGTGCCCGCGCTCGTCCCCGGCCGCCGCCTCCGGTCACCAGACCAGGACCCCGCCGCCCACCGACCGGGCCCGCAGCGCGGCCCGGGTGATGTTGGCGAGCCGGGCCGCCACGTAGTCCTCCCGGTAGCCGCTGTGCGCGCCGAGCTCCGCCGTGTGCCCGCTCAGCAGCTCGCACTCGGCGAGGAACTCCTCGATGTCCTCCGGCTGTACGTAGAGGTCGTCGGCGGCCAGCTCGGGAAGGAACCGGGCCCCGAGCGCACGGGCGAGCTCCGAGCCCCAGAGCCTGGTCCGGCTGCTCTCGAACCCGGCCATGTCGCCGCCGTCCTCGGGGTCGTCGAGCAGCCGCAGCTTCCCCGGCTCGTCGTAGACGAAGGTGTGCACCAGCAGCGTCATGCCCCGAACTCCGTCCGGCAGCCGTCGAGTCCCTCGACGGTGACCTCGATGCTCCGGCACTCCTCCCAGCGCGCCCGGTCCATCCGCAGCCGGCGCAGGACGGCCGGCGCTCCCCGTACGGCGGCGACGGTGGTGCCGTCCGGCAGATAGCCGAGCCGGTGCGAGACGCCCAGCGAACGCGGGTTGTCGGTCATCGCGGCCGACACCGCGGTCCGGGCCCCGAGACCGGCGAAGGCGAGATGCAGGACGGCGGCCCGCATCTCGGTGCCGATGCCCCGGCCCTGGTGGGCGAGGCCCAGCCACGACCCGGTGCTGACCTGGCCGGTCACGGCGAAGTCCCTCGCCATCAGGTCCTGCCGCCCGACCACCCGGCCCTCGCACAGCACGGCCAGGCTCAGCGCCCAGTCCCGTACCGACCAGTCGGCGACGGTGGACAGTACGTGCTGGAACACCACCTTGCCGCGTTCCGCGGGCGGTACGGCGGTCCAGGGCACCGTGAACGGCATCTCGTCCGGCGCGTGCACCCCGTCGGCGGCGACCGACGCGAGCTCGTCCAGCAACTCCAGGTTGGGGAGGCGCAGTTCCAGTCGGGGCGTGCGGAGGCGGAGCCCGTAAAGGGGCCAGTGCTGTGGCTTCATGGGCGGACTCTGCCGCGTGGCGCGGCACGCTGTCGAACGGATTGCCGGCCCGGCCGCAGTGCGGACCGGGCGGACCGCGAACCGTCAGGGGCGGGGCCAGGGGCGGCCGCCCAGGCGCTCGATGTCGGTGTTGAAGCGCCTCAGATAGGCGGCGAAGCCGGAGATGTCCTCGTCCGACCAGTTGGCCATGACCCGCTCCAGCGAGCGGACCAGGCCCTCGCGTTCCGCGTCGAGCATGCGGGCGCCCTCGTCGGTGATCCGGAACTTGCGGGCCATGCCGCCCTCGGGGTCCGGGATGCGTTCCACGAGTCCGGCGCGCATGGCCGCCGCGGTCTGCCGGTTGAGGGTGGAGGCGTCGAGCCCGAAGGCGTCGCTGAGCTCACCGATCGACATCGGACCCTGGATACGGACACGGCTGAGCAGGATGTAGGCGCTGTGGTCCATCAGGCCGTCCTTGCGACGGCCGCCCTTGTTCTGCAGGAGGCCGTGGCGGCTGAGGAGCATCTGCTCGTACTCGACCTCGTGGGTGGGCCTGGTCATGCGCCTGCCGCCTCCTGCTGTCGTCCGGGCGTCCCGGCGTGTTTCCGAATGTGGGCTTCCATTCTCCCACAGGCCCGTGCAAGGTACATATAACGTGCCTGATACATAAAGTATGTATGATGCATACTCTTCTTCCGATACACACCCGAGGAGTCCCGGATGGGTGCCCCCCAGCCATCAACCCGCACCGGCGGCGTCGTCGCCACACTGGCCATCGCCGGTGTCACGGCGGCGATCATGCAGACCCTGGTCACCCCGCTCATCGCGGAGCTGCCGCAGATCCTGAGCACCACCCCCTCGAACGCGGCATGGGTGATCACCGTCACCCTGCTGGTGTCCGCCGTCTGCGTGCCCGTCTCCGGACGTCTGGGCGACATGGTCGGCAAGCGCCGGATGCTTCTCGTGTGCTCCGTGCCGCTGATAGTCGGCTCGGTGGTGTGTGCGCTCTCCTCGTCCGTCGTCCCCATGATCGTCGGCCGCGGTCTGCAGGGCATGGGCATGGGTGTGCTGCCGCTCGGCATCGCCCTGCTGCGTGACGTGGTCCCGGCGGAGAAGCTCAGCTCCTCCATCGCGCTGGTCAGCGCCTCCATGGGCATCGGCGGCGCACTCGGCCTGCCGATCGCCGCGGCGGTCGCCCAGTACACGGACTGGCGGGTGCTGTTCTGGGGCTCGGCCGGCCTCGCCACCGTGGTCGCGGCGCTGATCTGGTTCCTGATCCCCGACGTGCCGGCCGGCGCCAAGGGCCAGCGGTTCGACCTGCTCGGCGCGCTCGGCCTCGGGGCGGGTCTGGTCTGCCTGCTGCTCGCGGTCTCCAAGGGTGCCGACTGGGGCTGGGGCTCGGCCACCACGCTCGGCCTGTTCGCCGGCGCCGTCGTGGTGCTGCTCGCCTGGGGCCTGTGGGAGCTGCGTACCCGGGACCCGCTGGTGGACCTGCGCACCACCGCGCGTCCCCGGGTGCTGATGACCAACCTCGCCTCCGTCTTCGTCGGCTTCGGCATGTACGCCAGCATGCTGATCGCGCCGCAGCTCCTTCAGTTCCCCTCCGCCACCGGCTACGGCCTGGGCCAGTCGATGCTCGCGGCGGGCCTGTGGCTGGCGCCCGGTGGGATCATGATGATGATCGTCTCCCCGCTCGGCGGAAAGCTCGTCGACGCCCGGGGCCCGAAGTTCACCCTGGTCTGCGGCATCCTGGTCATCGCGGCCGGTTACGGCCTGGCGCTGGTGCTCATGGGCTCCGCATGGGGCCTGATGGTGGTCTCCATGGTGACCAGCAGCGGTGTCGGCCTGGCGTACGGTGCGATGCCCGCGCTGATCATGGGCTCGGTCCCGCTGTCCGAGACCGCCGCCGCCAACGGCTTCAACACGCTCATGCGCTCCCTCGGCACGTCGATCGGCGCCGCGGTGATCGGCGTGGTCCTCTCGCAGATGACCGTCACCATGGGCGGCCACACCCTCACCTCCGAGAGCGGCTTCCGTACCGGACTCCTGGTCGGCTGCGGCGTCGCCCTGGTCGCGGCGGTGATCGCCGCCGCCATCCCGGCCGCGCGCCGCGTGGAGGCCGACGCCGATGCCGCTGTGGAACAGGTCGCGGTCAAGGCCTGACCGGTGGCTCGCACGACGATGCCCCGTGCCCGTGGCTGCGGAGAACGAGCGGGTCTCCGGTCCGGGCGGCACACGGGCCGACGGCATCGTGGGCAGCACCATCCGTCAACCGGCGTCGCACCGGCGCCGGTTGACGTAGCCGCTTGACGGAGCCGGCCCGGATCTTCGTGCCGGGCCGGCCGGCCGCGCCGGCGGCCCCTCCCGGTAAGGTGGCGACCTTCGGACGGCGTCAGCCTCCGGAGCCCCGAAGGCGAACGTCCATGACGTACTCCCTGCCGCATCCCGCCCGCCGTCGCCTCGACGCCGCACTGGACGGCCTCACGAGCACCTTCCGCGGAATGACCGCCCACCCCGACGAGCACAACTGCGAGTGCCACTGGGGCAGCGCCGAGGAGCTCGCCCGGCTCAAGGCCCCGGACGTCGAGCTGGACCACGATCTCCTGCAGCGCACCTGGCGGGCTCCCGACTGGAGCGACCACGCGTCGGTGCTGCGCCGGATACTCCCTCAGTTCGCCCGGTCCCTCGTCGCGGGACGCGTCGAACCCTTCCTCGGCCCGGAGGAGATCGGCCGTGCGTTCGACCGTGGCCACTGGCAGCAGTGGCCCGACGAACAGGCCGCGGCGGTAAAGGAGTTCCTCCACGCCTGGTGGTCCCACACGCTCACCGACCCGGCCCCGGCCGTCCCGGCCCACGAACTCCTCGCCCTGGTCGTCGAGGCATCCGGCACGCTCACCCCGTGGCTCACCCACTGGGAGGCGCAGACCGGCACCACGGCCACCCGGCACCTCGCCGAGGCCGTCGACCACTGGGAGTACCACCTCCTCGGCGACAAACTCCCCTGGGACGCCTGGGGCGTCTGGGACGACGAGGGCGAGAAGTACGCCGAACTGACGGCCTGGGTGCTGGACCACGCCCGGCCCCGCCTCGTCGCCCACGGCGCACCCGACGAACTGCTCCACCGGATACGGCTCATCGGCCTCACCGGCCCTGCCCGCTGGGAGGACCCGCACTGGCCCTGTCACCGCTACTGACGCAAGCGGGCCCGCCCGGCAGGTCAGACGGTGACCCGGGGCTGCGCCGGGCCGAGGTGGTGCACCGCGGTCCGTTCGGCGTGCGGGGCGAGCAGGTCCCGCAACTCCCCGGCCGCGGCGGTGAGGAGCCGGCCGTCGCGGGCGGCGTGGAGGGTTTCGAGGAGGAAGGCGACGCGGGTGGAGTCCTCGGTGACGCGGGTGCGGTGGGCATCCCGGTGGTTCCAGTGGCGGGTCAGGACATCGGTGGTGTCCGCGTAGACGATCTCGCCGGGCTTCGGGTTCTCGACGGTGTCCGGTTCGCCGAGCGGGGTGAAGGACTCGGTGCCGTCCGCCCGGCGGATGACGACCTCGCCGGTGACCCGGTCCAGGTCGAAGGCCCCGGCGGGCAGGCCGTTGCGGACGGAGACGACGTTGTAGGAGTCGACGGCCGGGTTGATGCGCGGCAGGGTGCCCTTCTTGGCGAGGCGGCGGCCGAGCGCGTCGACGCTGGGGCGGATCCGGCGCGGGTTGGTGCCGAAGGAGCGGTAGGCGGTGTGCCAGGCCTCGATCCGGGGGTCGGTCTCGTCGGCGGGCTGCCAGCTTCCGTCGGCGAGCCGCTGTTCCAGGTCCGCCAGGGCGGCGGCGGTGTCGGGCCAGGGCTCGTGGCCGCGCAGGCCGGTGGCGGTGACCAGGGCGACGAGGGTGTCGGGGAAGGCTTCGGCGACGGCGGGGGAGAGGTGGAAGGAGGGCATGGCGGATTCCTTGGTGCGGCGGGTTGAGGTGAGGCGGTGGGCGGTGTGCCCGGGTCAGGTCAGGGCGAGGAGGCCGACGGCGACGGCGGCGGTGCCCAGGCCGACGAGCTGGCCGCGGTGGATGCGTTCGGCGAGCACGCTCCGGGCGAGCAGGACCGTACCCGCGGGGTAGAGGGCGGTGATCACGGCGACGACGGTGAGGTCCCCGCTGCGGGCGGCGAGCAGGAACATCAGGTTCGCCAGGGAGTCCAGCATGCCCGCGGTCGCCGACATCGCGTACGCGGGCCGCTCGGAGCCCAGCCTGCGGTGCAGCAGCCCCGCCGCGGCCAGGGTGATGGCCGAGGAGACCGCCCGGCCCACGATCAGCGGGGCCACCCCGCTGTCGGACGGTGCCTGGTGCAGGAAGACCAGCTGGAGCGCGATGGCGGTGCCCGCGCCGAAGGCCAGCAGCAACGCGGTACGGGAAGGGCGTGCCATCTCCGCGCCGCGTCCGGCGCTGACCAGCACCACCGCCGCCAGCGCGAGCGGCAGGCCCACCAGCCCGGCGGCGCCCAGGTGCTCGCCCTGCGTCAGCCCCACGCCGACCGGCAGTGCGGCGGAGACCAGCGCGGTGACGGGCGAGAGCACGTTCATCGGGCCGATCGCCAGGGTCCGGTAGAGCATGGCGAACGCGGCGGCCGAGGCGACCCCCGACGCCGCCCCCCAGCCGAGGGCACCGGCACCGAACGAGGCGCCGAGGAGCGGCCACAGCAGCAGCTCGACCGCGAGGCTGGCCGGCGCCGCGATCATCACGGTGCGCAGCACGTGTGCCTTGCGGGCGCCGAGGCCGCCGAGGAAGTCGGCGCACCCGTAGGCGAGTGAGCTGCCCAGGGCGAGCAGCAGAGCAAGCACAGCACATCCCTTACCATTCAATGGAACGACCGCACCGTACAACGGACCGACCGGGTTGTGTCAACCAACCGACCGTACGGTGCATTGAAGTGTTCCACTTGCAAGGATGGTGATCAGGTGGCCGAGACGGCCGCAGCCCTGCGGACGGTCGCGCACAATGTCCGGGCGGCCCGCACCCGCGCCGGCCTGTCGCTGGAGGAGCTCAGCCGGCGCGCCCAGGTCAGCAAGGGCGCCCTGGTGGGGCTGGAGAAGGCCCAGGGCAACCCCAACCTGGCCACCCTGGTCCGGCTGGCCGACACCCTCGGCATCTCGGTCTCCGCCCTGATGCAGGGGCCTCCCGAGGGGCGGGTCCGCGTCGTGACCGCCGACGCCGTGGCCCCGCTGTGGACCGGAGCGAAGGGCAGCGAGGCCCGGCTCGTACTGACGACCTCGGGGCCGGCCCCCGTCGAGCTCTGGCGCTGGCGGCTGCAACCGGGCGAGGAGTACCCCAGCCATCCCCATCAGGCCGGGGTCGTGGAGACCGTCAGTGTCACCTCCGGCCGGATGACCCTGGTCGTCGACGGCACCGAGCACCCCCTCGAAGCGGGCCAGACCGCCACGTTCGACGGCGACACCCCGCACGCCTACCGGGGCGCGGGCACCGAACCCTGCGCCTTGATCATGACCGTCCACCTGCCGGCCGGCCCCGCCGCCACGGGCTGAGCGGCCGGGCGGATCGCCGGGCGGTTCCGGGCCGGCCGGCCACCCGTCCGCCCCGTCCGCCCGGCCCGTGCCTCGTCCGGTCAGGCCGGGAGGCCCAGCTCACGGGCGATCAGCATCCGCTGGACCTCGCTCGTGCCCTCGCCGATCTCCAGGATCTTGGAGTCGCGCCACATCCTGGCGACCGGGTACTCGTTCATGAAGCCGTAGCCGCCGTGGATCTGGGTCGCCTCGCGGGCGTTGTCCACCGCCACCGTCGAGGAGTACAGCTTCGCGATCGCCGCCTCCTTCTTGAACGGCTCGCCCGCCAGCATGCGCGAGGCCGCGTCGCGCCAGCCGACGCGGGCCATGTGGGCGCGCATCTCCATGTCCGCGATCTTGAACTGGATGGCCTGGTTGGCGCCGATCGGCTTGCCGAACGCATGGCGCTCGGCGGCGTACTTCACCGACTCGTCGACGCAGCCCTGCGCGAGGCCCGTGGACAGCGCGGAGATGGCGATCCGGCCCTCGTCCAGGATGCGCAGGAACTGGGCGTAGCCACGGCCCTCCTCGCCCAGCAGGTTCTCCAGCGGGACGCGGACATCGGTGAAGGACAGCTCGCGGGTGTCCGAGGCGTTCCAGCCGACCTTGGAGTACGGGGCGGCGACGGTGAAACCGGGGGTGCCGGACGGCACGATGATCGAGGAGATGAGCGGGGCGCCGTTCTCCTTGCGGCCGGTGACCGCCGTCACCGTGACCAGCTCCGTGATGTCCGTACCGGAGTTGGTGATGAAGCACTTGGAGCCGTTGATCACCCACTCGCCGGTGGCCTCGTCGCGCACCGCCGTCGTCCGGGTGCCGCCCGCGTCCGAGCCGCAGTCCGGCTCGGTCAGGCCGAACGCGCCGAGCGCCTCGCCCGAGCAGAGCCTCGGCAGCCACCGCTGCTTCTGCTCCTCGGTGCCGAAGCGGTGTACGGGCATCGCGCCGAGCGAGACCCCGGCCTCCAGCGTGATCGCCACGGAGGAGTCGACCCGGGCCAGCTCCTCCAGGGCGATCCCGAGGGCGAGGTAGTCGCCGCCCATGCCGCCGTACTCCTCCGGGAACGGCAGCCCGAACAGGCCCATCCGCCCCATCTCCCGCACGATCTCGTACGGGAACTCGTGCCGTTCGTAGAAGTCGCCGATCTTCGGCGCGACGACGTCGTGCGCGAACTCCTCGACGGTGCGCCGCAGTTCCTCGTGCTCGGCGGTCAGCCGGTGGTCCAGGGACATGGCAGGGGTCACTCCTTGTGGGGACGGGTGTCTATCGCACCGAGAGCGCGCGGACGGTACGGGACGGGCTGGGTCGGCCCAGTTGATCGGCGAGCCACACGCTGGTGGCGGTGAGCGCGTCGAGATCGACCCCGGTTTCGATGCCGAGGCCCTGGAGCATCCACACGAGGTCTTCGGTGGCGAGGTTTCCGGTGGCGCTCTTCGCGTACGGGCAGCCGCCGAGGCCGCCCGCGGAGGCGTCCACCGTGGTCACCCCGTGCCGGAGCGCGGCGAGGGTGTTGGAGAGGGCCTGGCCGTACGTGTCGTGGAAGTGCACGCCGATGGTGTCGGTGGGCACGCCCTCCTCGTTCAGCCCGGTGAGCAGGGCCTGCACATGGCCGGGTGTGGCGACGCCGATGGTGTCGCCGAGGGAGAGCTCGTCGCAGCCGAGGTCCATCAGCGCCCTGGCCACCCGCACGACCTGGTGGACGGGGACGGGCCCCTCCCACGGGTCGCCGAAGCACATCGACAGATAGCCGCGGACATGCACCTTCTCCGCCCTGGCGCGTGCCACGACCGGCTCGAACATGGCGAGCGACTCGTCGACGGTGCGATTGAGGTTGCGGGCGGCGAACGTCTCGGTCGCGGAGCCGAACACGGCGATCCGGCGGGCACCGAGCGCCAGCGCCCGGTCCAGGCCGCGTTCGTTCGGTACGAGGACCGGCAGGGCGACGCCGTCGATGTCGGCTAGACGGGGGAACAGGTCCTCGGCGTCGGCCAGTTGGGGCACCCACTTGGGGTGCACGAAGCTGGTCGCCTCGACGGTGGTCAGGCCCGAGGCGGCCAGCCGGTGGATGAACTCCGCCTTCACCGCGGTCGGTACGACGGTCTTCTCGTTCTGCAGCCCGTCGCGGGCGCCGACCTCGTGGATGCGGACCCGGGCGGGCAGATCCTGGGCCGGCACGGTCATGGGCAGGGTGCGCGATGTCGTCATGCCTCCTCCCCGGGAGCCTCGACGGGGGCGACCACGGCCAGGACCTGGTCCATGGCGACCGTGGTACCGGCGCTGACGTCCAGTTCGGTCACGGTCCCGGCGTGCGGGGCGGAGATGACGTGTTCCATCTTCATCGCCTCGACGACGAGCAGGCTCTGGCCGGCCGCGACCTCGTCCCCGACCGCCACCTTCACCACGGTGACCGTCCCGGGCATGGGCGCGGCGAGGGTGTCCGCACCGGAACGGCCCGCGCCGGCCAGCGACGCCGCCACCGGGTCGTGATCCTGTACGTGCCAGCTGTCGCCGTCCCGGCCCAGCCACACACCGTCCGGGGAGGGGGCGTGGGTGAACGCGTGGGTGACACCGGCGAGTTCGATCGAGAGGCGGGGCCCGGAGACCTCCACCAGCCTGGCCGTCTCCCGGCCGCCCGGCAGCGGGGCCAGCGGACCGCACGCCCCCGTCACGGGCTCCGGCGGCTGTGCGCCCTCACCGACATGGCCGAACGTCAGCTCCGTACCGGCCGGGCAGGAGCGCAGCGAGACCTGCACCGGGTCGTGGCCCGGCAGCCGGAAGCCGAGCACCGTGCGGGCCGGAGTGCCGCCGAGCCGCCAGCCGCTCGCCACCGAGAACGGGTCGACCCAGCCGGCGGGGGAGGCGGCGGGGGCCGTGGACCGCAGCAGCGCCGCCGCCGCGTACACCTCCTCGGGCACGCCCTCCGGCACCAGGCCGTCCACCTCGCGCTCCACCAGGCCGGTGTCCAGATCGCCCGCCACCACCGCCGGGTGGGCGAGCAGCCGGCGCAGGAAGCCCGCGTTGGTCGGGACGCCGAGGATCACCGTGTCCGCGAGCGCCGCCCGCAGTCGGCGCAGGGCCGTGGCGCGGTCGGGACCGTACGCGATGACCTTCGACAGCATCGGGTCGTACAGGCTGCCGACCTCGCCGCCCTCGGCGAGCCCGGAGTCCGTCCGCGCCCCGTTGCCCTGCGGCTCGTGCAGTGCGAGGACCGTGCCGCCCGAGGGCAGGAAGCCGCGCGCCGGGTCCTCGGCGCAGACCCGGGCCTCGACGGCATGGCCGGTGAGGGTGATGTCCTGCTGGCCGTAGGGGAGTTGCTCGCCCGCCGCGACCCTCAGCTGCCACTCCACCAGGTCCAGGCCGGTGATCAGCTCGGTGACCGGGTGCTCGACCTGGAGGCGGGTGTTCATCTCCATGAAGAAGTACGAGGCGGGGTCGTTGCCCGGGACGATGAACTCCACCGTGCCCGCGCCCACGTAGCCGCAGGAGCGGGCCGCCTGGACGGCCGCCTCGCCCATCGCCGCCCGGGTCTCCTCGTCGAGCAGGACCGAGGGCGCCTCCTCGATGATCTTCTGGTGGCGGCGCTGGAGCGAGCACTCGCGCTCGCCGAGGTGGACCACGTTGCCGTGGGCGTCGGCCAGCACCTGGATCTCGATGTGGCGCGGGCGGTCGATCCACCGCTCCACCAGCAGGGTGTCGTCGCCGAACGAGGCCCGCGCCTCGCGCCGCGCGGCCGCGATCTCGTCCCCGAGCAGGGTCTCGTCGCGCACCAGCCGCATGCCCTTGCCGCCGCCGCCCGCCGAGGGCTTCAGCAGCACCGGCATCCCGATCTCGCGGGCCGCGTCGACCAGCAGGTCGTCGGTGAGCCCGCTCCCGGACGAGCCGGGCACCACCGGAACCCCGGCCGCCGCGACCGTCTCCTTGGCCCGGATCTTGTCGCCCATCAGGGTGATGGCGGAGGCGGGCGGGCCGATGAAGACCAGCCCCGCCTCGGCGCACGCCCGCGCGAAGCCCGCGTTCTCGGCGAGGAACCCGTATCCCGGGTGGACCGCCTGCGCACCGGTGCGGCGGGCCGCGTCCAGCAGCGCGGGCACGCTCAGATAGCTCATGGCGGCCGGGGCGGGCCCGATCCGTACCGCCGTGTCGGCCTCCCGGACGTGCCGGGCGTCCGCGTCCGCGTCGCTGAAGACGGCGACCGAGCGGACGCCCAGCTCCCGCAGCGTGCGGATGACACGTACCGCGATCTCGCCGCGGTTGGCGACCAGAACCGTGTCGAACATCGTCATCTGTTCCTCACATCCGGAAGACGCCGAAGCCGGCATCGCCCAAGGGGGCGTTGGCGCAGGCGGTCAGAGCGAGTCCCAGCACCTGCCGGGTCTCCAGCGGGTCGATCACACCGTCGTCCCAGAGCCGGGCCGTGGCGTAGTACGCGTTGCCCTGCGTCTCGTACTGCTCGCGGATCGGGGCCTTGAAGGCCTCCTCGTCCGCCGTGCTCCAGTCGTCGCCCAGCTGATCGCGCTTGACCGTCGCGAGGACGGACGCGGCCTGCTCGCCGCCCATGACCGAGATCTTCGCGTTGGGCCACATCCACAGGAAGCGGGGGGAGTAGGCCCGGCCGCACATGGAGTAGTTGCCCGCGCCGTACGAACCGCCGACCACCACGGTCAGCTTCGGGACACGGGTGCAGGCGACCGCCGTCACCATCTTGGCGCCGTGCTTGGCGATGCCGCCGGCCTCGTAGTCCCGGCCCACCATGAAGCCGGAGATGTTCTGCAGGAAGACCAGCGGGATGCCGCGCTGGTCGCACAGTTCGATGAAGTGGGCGCCCTTCTGGGCCGACTCGGAGAACAGGATGCCGTTGTTGGCGACGATGCCGACGGGGTGGCCGTGGATGTGGGCGAAGCCGGTGATCAGCGTCGTCCCGTACTCGGCCTTGAACTCGGCGAACCGGGAGCCGTCGACGACCCGGGCGATCACCTCCCGTACGTCGTACGGGGTGCGGGAGTCGACCGGGACGGCGCCGTACAGACCCGCGGGGTCGACCTTCGGCTCGTCGACGGGCCGCACGGACCACGGCAGCGCGCCCCGGTCCGGCAGGGTGGCCACGATGTTCCGCACGATCCGCAGCGCGTGCGCGTCGTCCTCGGCGAGATGGTCGGTCACCCCCGACGTACGGGAGTGCACCTCGCCGCCGCCCAGCTCCTCGGCGGTCACGACCTCGCCGGTCGCGGCCTTCACCAGCGGCGGCCCGCCCAGGAAGATCGTGCCCTGGTTGCGGACGATCACGGCCTCGTCGCTCATCGCGGGGACGTACGCCCCGCCCGCCGTGCACGAGCCCAGCACCGCGGCGATCTGCGGAATGCCGGCCCCCGACATCCGGGCCTGGTTGTAGAAGATCCGCCCGAAGTGCTCCCGGTCGGGGAAGACCTCGTCCTGCATCGGCAGGAAGGCACCGCCCGAGTCGACGAGATAGAGGCAGGGGAGACGATTCTCCAGCGCCACCTCCTGGGCGCGGAGGTGCTTCTTCACCGTCATCGGGTAGTACGTGCCGCCCTTGACGGTCGCGTCATTGGCGACGATCACGCACTCCCGGCCGCTGACCCGGCCGATCCCGGCGATCACCCCGGCCGCCGGGGCGGCGCCCCCGTACAGCCCCTCGGCCGCCAGCGGGGCCAGCTCCAGGAACGGGGAACCCGGATCGAGCAGGGTGTCCACCCGGTCCCTGGGCAGCAGCTTGCCGCGCGCCACATGCCGGGCGCGGGCCCTCTCACCCCCGCCGAGCCTGGCCGTGGCGAGCCGCTCACGCAGCTCGTCGGCGAGCGCGTGATGCGCCGCCTCGTTGGCCTTCCAGGCCTCGGAGGCGGGATCGGCCGCGCTCGCCAGCACCGGTGCCTGCTGCATCGTGTCGAGCCCCCTTGCCCGTACCGCAGTAGTTAGTGACCGTTAACGTCCGCCTTCAGGTTAACGAGCGCTAACAGGCTTGTCCAGGGTGGAATGCCGGGGCGGAATAATGGCCCGCGCCGCTCCCCGATCCGGGGCGGCGCCGGTCGCGGGCCGGTGATGACCTTCGGGGTGGGGCAAAAGGCGGATGGCACGGCAGTCGAGGACGGTGACGGGCGACGCGGGTGCGGGGGCGGCCGCTGTACGGCCGTACGGGTGCCGCGGCGGCGGTCGGCGGGGCGCTCGTGCTGTACGCAGGGCGGCTCGCGCTCGGCGGGTGGCTGATGCGCCGGTGCCGGCCCGGGCCGGTGGAGTGGCTGCTGCGCACGGTGACGCCGTGGGCGCGGCCCGCACCAGTTAACGTTCGCTAACCGGACTGTCTAGAATCGAATCCATGACCACGAGGACGGACGCCCCCACCCGCCGCGAGCAGATCCTCAAGGAGGCCGCCCGCCTCTTTGCCGAGCGCGGCTTCCACGGCGTCGGCGTCGACGAGATAGGTGCCGCCGTCGGCATCAGTGGCCCCGGGCTCTACCGGCACTTCCCCGGCAAGGACGCGATGCTCGCCGAGCTGCTGGTGGGGATCAGCGAGCGGCTGCTGGCGGGCGGGCAGCTGCGCGTGTCGGAGGACGCCGCCTGCGCGGGCGGCTCCCCGCGGGCCCTGCTCGACGCGCTCATCGAGGGGCACATCGACTTCGCCCTCGACGACCGCCCCCTGATCACCCTCCACGACCGCGAGCTGGACCGGCTGCGGGACGCCGACCGCAAGCGGGTCCGCCAGCTCCAGCGGCAGTACGTCGAGGTGTGGGTGGAGGTGGTCCGCGAGATGTACCCGGACCTGCCCGAGCACGAGGCCCGCGCCGCCGTCCACGCCGTCTTCGGCCTGCTGAACTCGACCCCGCACCTGGGCCGCCCCGGCGCGCAGCCGGACCGCGCGGACACGGCGGCGCTGCTGCACCGGCTGGCCCGCGGAGCGTTCGAGGCGGCGGCCCGCGCGTAGGGCGGCCGGGCGGGTGTCCGGCGGGTGTGTCCGCGGTTTTCGCCCGGCCTTGAATATATGAATTGATGCGAAAGGGATGAGGCGTCTCCTCATATTCCCTCTCCTTTTCCTCGAAGCGCTCCGTCGGACGCGGTGTCGCGAGGCCCTCAGGCTTATGGTTTGAGCTGTCCCGCCCACGCCTGATGGGGAATTTAAATGAAAACATGTCAGGTTTCGATCGTTGTCCCCTGTTTCAATGAGGACGAGGTCATCGAGGTATTCCACCGTGCGTTGATCTCCGCCCTCGAACCGACTCGGCGGACCTTCGAGATCTGTTATGTCGACGACGGCAGCAGCGACCTGACCAGGCATCGGATCGGTTCGCTCGCCACTGCGGACCGACGGGTCCGCTACACCTCCTTCAGCCGCAATTTCGGCAAGGAGGCCGCCATGCTCGCGGGACTGCGCATGTCCCGCGGTGACGCCGTCGTCCTCATGGACGCCGACCTCCAGCACCCGCCCGAACTGCTGCCGCGCATGCTGGAACTGCGGCAGCGCGGCTACGACCAGGTCGTCGCGCGGCGCGACCGCGCGGGCGAAGGCGTCCTGCGCACCTTTCTCAGCGCCCTCTACTACCGGGCCATGGGCCGGTGCATGGACATCGAGGTCGTCGACGGCGAGGGCGACTTCAGGCTGCTGTCGCGCACCGCCGTGGACGCCGTGCTCGCCCTGCCCGAGACCAACAGGTTCTCCAAAGGGATCTTCTCCTGGATCGGGTTCGACACCGTCGGCTTCACCTACCGGAACATCCAGCGCGCGGCGGGACGTTCGAAGTGGGGCGGCAGGCGCCTGTTCAACTACGGGATCGACGGGCTGATCTCCTTCAACAGCCATCCGCTGCGGCTGGCCATCCACATCGGCCTCGCGCTCGCGCTGGCGGCACTGGGATACGCCGTGTGGACCATCGTCGGCGTCGTGCTCCACGGTGTCGTCGTACCCGGCTACGCGACCCTGCTGACCGCCATCGTGGCGCTCGGCGGAATCCAGCTCGCCACGCTCGGCGTCATCGGCGAATACGTGGGACGGATCTACTCCGAGTCGAAACGCCGCCCGCACTACCTGGTGCGGGAGACGAGCGAATCCCCGCACGTCCGCCCGGTCGACATCCCGGCCGGGGCGCGTTCGGACCCGTCCGCCCCCGGGGGCGGGAGGCCGTCGGTGCGACGCACCGGGGCGACCGCGCTCGGGGCGTCGAGGAGGCGCACCCTGCGCCAGTTCATCGAATTCGGGATGATCGGAATCATCAATACGGCGGTATATCTGGCGGTGTACGCCTCGCTGAATTCCTGGATTCCCTATCTGGCCGCACACGTCATCGGATACACGGTCAGCGTCGTGGGATCATTCCTGCTCAACTCCTGCATCACCTGCCGGACGAAGCCGACCTGGCACGCCTTCGTCCGGTATCCGCTGTCGAGCGTCGTCAATCTCGTACTCACCGGAATTCTCCTCTACCTCGGCGTGAGCAGGCTGGGCATGGACAAGAACATCGCCGCCGTGGCCGCGGGGATCCTCGCCACCCCCTTCTCGTTCCTGCTCGCCCGCTGGGCCATCGACTCCGGTGCCGCCCTCGCCCGGCAGGGCGGCGGCCCGGCCGGGAGCAGTACCGGACACACCACACCGTGAACCCACCGCCCGAGCCTCCAGACCCTGTCGTCAAGGACACGCGCAACGTACGAAGGGCACCAGTGCACATGACCACGGACACCTCGAAATCCGCCGGCACGCAGGCCGAGGGGGAGCAATCCCCCGGGCCGGAACCCGGTCGGCCCCCCGCACGGCGGTGGGCGGCGATCGGGACGTCGGGCCTTGCCCTGCTGCCGCTCGCCCTGCTCGGCGCGGCCTTCTGGATCGGCCGGCTGGTCCGCCCGGGAGGGGACGACTGGTGCTTCCTCCCGGTCGTACGGGACGGGGGCGCCTCCGGGATGATCGGGAAGTTCTTCCTCCACGACAACGGACGCATCGCCAACGCGCTGCTCGTCATCGGGTACGGAGCCTTCGGCGTCCCGGGCCAGCAATGGTTCGCCCTGGTCAGCGGGGTGCTCATGCTCGGCATCCTCTGGGCGCTGATCGCCTCCGCGCTCAAGCGGGCCGGACTGACCGCGCCGCGCGGGACGGCACTGCTGGTGGGCGCGACGACGGCGGCGCTCTTCTTCTTCGCGACGCCCAACCCGTACAAGGCGTTCTACTGGCCCGCCAACTCCGTCTCGCACACCGTCGCACCGGTGCTGGCCTGCGCCGCCGTGATCCCGCTGCTGCGCGCCCGGACGCGGCGGGGGCGCGACTTCGCGCTCGTCGTCGCGTACCTGGCGGGGATCTTCATCGGCACCCTGTCGGAGGAGACGGCGATCGTCGCGTTCGTCGTGCTCGCCACCGTCCTTCTGATGAGCCGGTGGGCCCTTCCCGGGACCGGCCGGACCCGTACGCGCATCTGGTGCATCGTCGCCTTCGCCGGGGTTGCCGCGGGGACGGCCATCCTGTACCTGTCGCCCGGCGCGCGCAGCCGGCGTGCACGGTTCGGTGCCGACAGCACCTCCATGCTCGGCCCGGAGGCACTGACCGGGGCGCTGCGGGCGTTCGCACACGTCCTGGCGACGGTCTTCACGACCTGGCAGTACCTGGGAGCGGTCGCCGTCGGCGTGCTGCTGGGCCTGCTGGTGCGCGGTGGCGAGCAGGGAACGGACGTGCCGGACGGGTCCCTGCGCCGCAGGCCGCTTCTCCTGCTTCTCGCCGGATTCCTCGCCTTCCTGGTCTCCGGCTACCTCTGCGTCGTCATCGTCTACCCCGCCTTCGGGGCGAGCGCGGGCGGTGCGTCGCGCATCTGGGGCGACTTCCTCCTGCTGTTCCTGCTGCTCCTGGTCGGTGCCGGGGCCCTGCTGGGGCGGCGGCTGCGGGCCCGCCGGTGGGGGATCCGTACGGTGACGGCGGGTGTCGCCGCCGCCATGTGCGCCGCCGCCTGCGTCGGCCTCGCCGTCCCGCTGCTCCGGCTGGAACGGCAGATGGAGGTGCGTGCCCAGCGGTGGGACCGTCAGGACCGCGCCCTGCGGGAGGGGGCGGCGCGCGGCGCCCGGGTGCTCCCGTACACGCCGGTGTCGGTCAGCGGGATGCTGGAGCCCTTCGGCAATAAAGGCCGGCGGGCGTGGCCGGCGAAGTGCGTCGCCCAGTACTACCACCTGGAGAAGATCACGCACTCGACCCGGCTGCCCTGAGCGGCGGCCGGGTCCGGTCCGTCCGTCGTGCGGGACACCCGGCACACTGCGCATCCCTGACGGCACAATGGGTTCATGCCGATACCGAGCCGTGCCGCCCTCGTCGAACACCTCGTCCGTACGCGTATAGCCGGAGACGTCGCCACCCCGCGCGACAACAACCTCTCCCACTACCGCAAGCTCGCCAACGGCGACCGCCACTACTGGCTGGGGCTGGAGCTCGGGGACCGGTGGCGCGACGAGCAGGACGTGCTGGCGGTGATGGCCGAGCGCTGCGGGGTCAGCGACGACCCGGAGCACCGGTTCGGGCAGGACACCATCGACCCGGAGCTGACGGTCGACGCGCTGGAGCGGATGGCGGCGCGGCTGCGGAAGGCCGTGGCGGGGGCGGAGCGGGTGCTGTTCGCGACCGGGCACCCGGGCGGGCTCCTCGACGTGCACCGGCAGACCGCGGCCGCGCTGCGGTCCGCCGGATGCGAGATCGTGACGATTCCCTCGGGGCTGATCGCCGACGAGGGCATGGTGTTCCAGTTCGCGGACGTCGCGGTGCAGGAGCGCGGCGCGACGCTCTGGCACACGCACTCGCCCGCCCCGATGGCCGCGATCCTGGACGGCCTGGAGCGGGAGGGCCGCCCGCTGCCGGACCTGGTGGTCGCCGACCACGGCTGGGCGGGGTGCGCGGCGCAGCGCGGGCTGGACGCGGTGGGGTACGCGGACTGCAACGACCCGGCGCTCTTCCTCGGCGAGGCGGAGGGGACGCTCCAGGTCGCCGTCCCGCTGGACGACCATGTGCTGGACCCGCGGTTCTACGACCCGATGACGGAGTATCTGCTGGACGCGGCGGGGCTGGCACAGAGCTGACCGGGGCCGGTCCGGGACCGCGGCTCCCGGCCGTGCGGCCGGGTCAGACCGGACCGGTGCCGGTGCCGGGCCCGCCCGGCCGCTGTCTCAGGCCCGGGGTGGGGTCCAGGTACACCCGGCGGACCGATGGATAGCGCTCGCGCACCTGCTCCTCGGCCTCCTCGCACGCCCACTCGATCTGGTCGGCGGTCGAGGCGTCCCGGAAGTCGATCTTCGCGGCGATCAGGATCTCGGCCGGGCCCTGGATGAGCGTGGTGAGTTCCAGTACCTCGATGATGTGCGGGACGGAGAGCAGTTCCTCGCGGATGCCGGCGCGCATCTCCTTCGGCACCGGGCGGCCGATCAGCAGCTGCGCGTTGGAGCGGCCCAGCACCCAGGCGACGTACACCAGCAGCAGGCCGATCAGGATCGACGCGATGCCGTCCCAGACCCCGGAACCGGTCAGCTCGCCGCCGAGCAGTCCGCCCGCGGCGAGCAGCAGGCCCACCAGCGCCGCGGAGTCCTCCATCACCACGGCCTTGACCGCGGTGTCGGGGGTGTGACGGAAGTAGTGCCCGACCGGTGCCCGCAGTCGGGCGGCCTCGCCGCGGACCTGGCGGAGCCCGGTGCGCAGCGAGTAGCCCTCCAGCAGGAAGGCCACCGCGAGCACGATGTACGAGACCAGCGGATCGCCGAGTTCCTCGCCCGCCACGAGGGTGTGGATGCCGTCGTACACGGAGAAGACCGCGCCGCCGACGAACGTGGCGACGGAGGCGAGCATCGCCCAGATGTAGCGCTCGGGGCCGTAGCCCAGCGGGTGTTCCTCGTCCGCGGGCTTCTCGCTGCGCTTCAGCGCGGTGAGCAGCAGCAGTTCGGTGACCGTGTCGGCGACCGAGTGCGCCGCCTCGGAGAGCATCGCGCTCGACCCGCTGATCAGCCCGGCGACCACCTTCGCCACGGCGATGCCGAGATTGGCGGCCGCCGCGACGACGACCGTGAACGCGGACTCCCCACCGCCGGACTTCGCGTCACCCGCCGTCTCGTCCATGGTCTTGTCGCCCATGGTGGGGAGTATGTCCGAATCGGTGGACTGCGGCCTGTTCAGTGCCGGGGGACGCGGACCACGCCCTCCTGGATGACGGTGATCGCCAGCCGGCCGTCCTGGGTGTGGATCCGGGCCTGGCCGAGCCCGCGCCCGCCGGAGGCGGACGGCGACTCCTGGTCGTACAGCAGCCATTCGTCGGCCCGGAACGGCCGGTGGAACCACATCGCGTGGTCCAGGCTCGCGCCGACCACGTCGCCGACCGCCCAGCCACCGCGCCCATGGGCCAGGAGCACCGAGTCGAGCAGAGTCATGTCGGAGACGTACGTCGCCATGCAGACGTGGAGCAGCGGATCGTCCGCGAGCTTGCCGTTGGTGCGGAACCACACCTGGGAGCGGGGCTCGCGCGGTTCGCCGACGCTGCCGAAGGGAGGGGCGTCCACATACCGCAGGTCGACCGCGGCCCGTGCCTCGATCAGCCGGTCCACGACGCCCGGCCTGCTGAAGCGGTCCGCGTACCGGGGCAGCATCTGCGCCGCGGTGGGCAGCGTCTCCGGGTCCGGGGCGGGCGGCATGGCCGCCTGGTGCTCCAGGCCCTCCTCGTACGTCTGGAACGAGGCCGAGAGATGGAAGATCGGCTGGCCGTGCTGGACGGCGACGACCCGCCTGGTGGTGAACGAGCGGCCGTCGCGGATGCGGTCGACGCTGTAGACGATCGGTGCGCCCGGGTCGCCCATCCGCAGGAAGTAGGAGTGCAGGGAGTGGGCGGCCCGGTCGGCGGGGACGGTGCGGCCCGCGGCGACCAGGGCCTGGGCCGCGACCTGGCCGCCGAAGACGCGGGGCACGACCGCCGACCGGCTCGTACCCCGGAAGATGTCCCGCTCGATCTGCTCCAGGTCGAGCAGATCGAGCAGGGAGTCGAGTGCTGCGCTCATGGAACGAACGTAGCCGCTCTCACAGGCCCATGGACTTGGCGATGATCGACTTCATGACCTCGCTGGTGCCGCCGTAGATGCGGTTGACCCGGTTGTCCGCGTACAGGCGGGCGATCGGGTACTCGTTCATGTAGCCGTAGCCGCCGTGCAGCTGGAGGCAGCGGTCGATGACGCGGTGCGCGACCTCGGTGCAGAACAGCTTCGCGGAAGCGGCCTCGGCGGCGGTCAGCTCACCGGCGTCGTGGGCCTCGATGGCGCGGTCGCAGACGGCCTCGGCGGCGTCCACCTCGGCCTGGCAGGCGGCCAGTTCGAACTTGGTGTTCTGGAAGGACGCCACGGTCTTGCCGAAGACGGTGCGCTCGCTCACGTACTGCTGGGCGAACCGGACGGCGGCCTTGGCCTGGGCGTACGCGCCGACGGCGATGCCGAGGCGCTCCTGCGGCAGGTTCTGGCCGAGGTAGGAGAAGCCCTTGTTCTCCTCGCCGAGGAGGTCCTCGACCGGCACCTTGACGTCGACGAAGGCCAGCTCGGCGGTGTCGGAGGTGCGCAGGCCCAGCTTGTCGAGCTTGCGGCCGACCGAGTAGCCCTCGGCCTTGGTGTCGACGACGAGCAGGGAGATGCCGTGCCGGCGGTCGTCGGCCCTGGGCGCGTCGGTGCGGGCGCAGACGATGACCCGGTCGGCGTGGACGCCACCGGTGATGAACGTCTTGGCGCCGTTGAGGACGTAGTGGGTGCCGTCCTCGGAGAGCTTGGCGGTGGTCTTCATGCCGGCCAGGTCGGAACCGGTGCCCGGCTCGGTCATGGCGATGGCGTACATCGCCTTGCCGGTGACGAAGTCCGGCAGCCAGCGCTTCTTCTGCTCCTCGGTGGCGTACGCCTTGATGTACGGCAGGCAGAGCAGCACATGCACGCCGGAGCCGCCGAAGTTGACGGCCGCGCGGGCGCACTCCTCGGAGATGATCGCCTCGAACTTGAAGGACTCGACCCCGGCGCCGCCGAACTCCTCCGGCACCTCGATACCGAATATGCCCAGCTCGGCGAGCTTGTAGTAGAAGTCGCGAGGCACCTGGCCGGCCGCGAACCACTCGTCGTAGACGGGGGCGACCTCGGCCTCGATGAAGGCGCGGATGGTCTCCCGGAACGCCTCGTGGTCCTCGTTGAATACCGTACGGCGCACGGGGTGCCTCCTTGGTCAGCTTCGGTCGGGCTCCGGCCAGCCTGGCTAAGCGCTTGCTCAGATGTGTTTAGAAGTTACCCGGGGGTCACCGAGGCTGTCCAGGGTGATGCGCAGCACGCCCGCGCGGACACGGAGGAGCCCTCCCCGGCCGGGTCGGCCGGGGAGGGCTCCTCCGTGTGGTCCCGCCGCCTACTGGGGCTTGAAGGAGCGGATCTGGTAGTTCCCCTGGAGGTTGCCGCCGTTTCCGGCGGGGGTGGAGCCGACCCGGGCGTTGTAGTTGGTCTGGGTGTAGTACTGGACGCGGTGCCCGGTCGCGTTCCACACGGAGCGGACGTTCTGGCCGCGCTGGATGAAGGAGCAGTCGTCGGCGGTATTCGCCCGCTGCTTGTCCGACCACTGGCAGCGGGTGCCACCTCCGTTCCAGTCGCTGTAGATACAGAAATATCCGGGGCTGCAGCTGTAGGAAGCCCTGGCGCTCCCGACGGCGGCGTTCTCCGCCGCCGCGACCGCGACGGGGCCGGTGCCGAGCCCCAGGGCCAAGGCGATCGAGGTGACGGTGAGCGCGCTGATGCGATGCATGACGAAAACCCCTTCTCCTGATGGTGATCAGGGCTCCGTGCCCTGGTCAGCAGCAGCGTGGCACGGCTGCGACCTGCGCAGACAGGCGGGAACGGGGGCGCTCGAAGCCCGCTTCGAAGATCGCGGCACTCCTGTGCGCACCGGCGCGAACGCCTGCCCGGAACGATCGGTGGCGGGCGCCCCGCGTCCACCCGGGCCGCGCGTCGTAGGGTGGTCCCCTCCGGAGGTGGATCATGTTCGAGGGCGTACGCACCGTGATGGTGTTCGCGGAGGACCCCGAGGCCTCCGCGCGGTGGTACGGGGAGCTGCTCGGTGTCCCGGTGCGGGTCGACGCCGGTGACATGGGCGCGGTCTACGCCTGGGTGGAGACCGGCGGGGTCGAACTCGGCTTCCACCCCGCCGACGACGCGCGCAACCCGAGGGGCGGCAGCCCGGTCGTGTACTGGAGCGTGGCCGACGTGGCCGAGGTCCGGGACCGACTGCTGGTGGCCGGTTTCGCGCACCACCGCGGACCTCTGACGGTCGGGCCGGGTCGCCGCATCGCACAGCTCCGCGACCCGTTCGGGACGGTCATCGGCATCGAGGGCCCGTAGGACTCTCGCACGGGTGCGCCTCGCCGGGCGCCTCGCCCGGCCGCCTCGGCGGGGTGCTCGCGCAGGTCGCGCGGCGGTCGTGCGGGGGAACGGCGGTGATCGGCGAGCCGTGCGACGGCGCGGCCGACTGCGCTTGTGCCGCCGGGATCACGCCGTGCGCACACCCATCCATCATATGACTAATGGTCATTTTCCTTTCAGCTGGTGTTGATGCGGGAAATGAGCTGGATGAAGGGCCTGAGCAGGCCGACACAGGCGAGAAGGACGGTTCCGCTCCCGTCCGGCGCACCCGGTCCGACCGCGAGTTCCGCGGGGCACCACGCGCCACAGCACATGAATGCGCGGATCGCACAGAACGAACCAGGGCCTCACCCGACACCCGGGCCGGTCCGCGGTACCCACTCCGCGGGCCCCTCGGGCGATCCGTGAGCAGCCCCGCCGTGCCCGAAACACGACATACGGAGGTTCCATGCCGGTGGTGAAGCACCCCGAGGCCAGCTGGGTCCAGGTGAACCTGGCCCCGCAGCCGCCGTCATGGCAGCGCCTGTACGAATGGCTCGCGGGCACCGCACGCGACCTCCTCGGCGCACAGACCGCGCGCGCCTTCTTCTTCATGCACAAGCCGCCCGGCCTGCGCCTGCGCTTCCAGGCGTACGGAGCCGGCGGCACCGTACCGCTGCGGGCCGAACTCCTCGACCGGGTGGGGAAGTTCGGGGAGCTGGCCGGTCCGCCGGTGTGCACGGTGTACGAGCCGGAGTCCTATCTCTTCGGCGGCCCCTGCTCCATGCCCTGGGTGCACGAGGTGTTCACCGCGGACTCCCTGGCCTGGCTGGACCGCCACGCCCGGCGGCCCGGGGACACCGCAGGGCACCCCGCGGCCGACTGGCGGCTCTCCCTCTTCCTGCTCCGCGAGATGTTCGACGGCCTGCGCATCGTCGGCTGGGAACACCGCGGCGTCTGGGAAGCGGTGCGCGCGGACACCGGACGCGCCCTGCCCGAGGGCCTGCGCGACGCCGGGCTCCGCCGGGCGGCCGAGGGCATCCGCGCCCACTGGGAACAGCCCCGGGCACAGCTGCTCGCCGGTCTGCCCGAGCCGTGGCGCGCGGACCAGGAACGCAACGGCGAGGCGGTGCGCCGGGCCGCGGACCACTGGCGCACCGGTTACTTCGAGTCCGGTGACGCGGTGCGCGGCCCGCGCCGCGCCGCCGCCCACGCCGTCATCTTCCACTGGAACCGGGGGCGGTTCTCGTACGCCCGGCAGAGCCTGATCACCGAGGCGCTGCTCGACGACGGGGCGGAGGGCTGACATGACCGACGCCCGAATCGACTCCCGCCACGGCGCGGCCGGGGGCCGGCTCCTCGGCGGCACCGCCCTGGTGCGCGCGTCAGGGGTCCCCCTCTCGGTGTGGACGGCCGCAGGCGGATCCGGGCTGTTCGGCCGGATCGTGGCGCATGCCGACGCCCTGGAGCGGCAGTCCGCACGGGCCCGGCGCCTGGCCCAGCGGCTGGGGCGCGTCGTGCCCGACCAGCGGCTGACGGACGCCGAGCGCCGTGCCGTGCTGGCACTGCGGCGGCGGTTGCACTCCGGCTCGGCCCCCGGTCCGGCGGACTGCGCCTTCCTGGAAAAGCTGTCCGCCGTGCCCGGATGGCTCGCGCGGGAGGCCGGGGCGCTGTGCCGCACGGACCACTGGGCCCGCGTCACCCGTGTGGAGCTGGAGCGGGCGCTCGGGGACGAGCGGGAGCGGGTGGGGGCGCTGGCCTGGTCGCTGGTGTCGTCCGGCCCGGTCCTGCGGGCGTTCCTCGACAGCGCCGCACCCGGACTGGCGGAGGAGGTGACCACACGTCTGGCGGGCGGCGAGTCGTGGAGCGGCAAGCGGCTGCGCAAACGTTCCGCGTACCTGTGGCGGGCCGTGGGCAGGGCGGCGGCGAAGACCACGCCGCGGGGCTGGGTGGGGCAGGTGGCGCCGATCCCGGTCGGAAGCCCGCAACCGCGGCCCGGCCTCACCGAACCGGCCGTCGGCGACGACACCGAAGGCGTGCGGGGCGGACCCGGCGACCGGCTCCTGTCTCCCGGTGCCGAGCTGGCCGCGCTGGCCGCCGCCGCCGTGCAGAACGTTCACGCGGTGCGTACCGGGGCCGGTACGCCGGACCTGCGCGTCGCCGCCCCGGCAACCCTGCTCGCGCCCGCTCCGCTCCACCTCACCCGCGACGACGCCGGAGGTACGGGGGGAGCGGACGCGACGCTGTGCTGCTACACGATCGATCCGGACGATCCGGGACGGCTGCGGCAGGTCGCGGTACGGCGTACGGCGCTGCTGCACGTGCTGCTCACACTGTTCGACGAAGGGCCGTGCACGCTCGCGGAGCTGGAGGGGGCGCTGCCCGCCGCGGACCCGGCCGTGCTGCGCGGGTTCCTCACCCACCTGGTGGGCCTGGGCGTGCTCCAGCCCTGCGTCGCCCCGAGCAGCCTGCACAGTGTCTGGACCCCGGCCGACCGGGCGGCCGGAGCCGCCGGCCTGCCCCGGCCGTGGGCCGGTGCCGACGACCCCGAGCCGGCCGACTGGTTCCTCGACTCCTACCGCCGCCTGGACGCCCACGTACCCGACCGGACCGCCGCCCGCGTCCAGCGTGCGCTGCGGACCGCCCACCGGCTGGCCGGGCTGTGCCGCGCCGACCGCGACGGGGCCCTTGAGGCGCCACCGGCCGATTTCGGCATCGAGCAGCTGGACGAGCGTCCGCGTCCGGTCAGCGAGATCCTGACCCTCCTGCCGGCGCCGGACGAACCGCCGCCCCGCGCGGCTGAAGTACGCCGCTACCCGGGGTGGCACGCCGCCCACGGCCCGGACTCCGGATACGCCCGGCTCCTCGCCCACCTCGCCGCCCGCCGCGACCGGACGCAGGTCGACATCGACGACGACCTCCTGGACGCCCTCGGCGCGCCACCGGCCGAGGACGTGGTACCCCACTGGCCGATGGACTGCCTGCTGCGCCCGCTGCCCGGCCCCGGGCCGGCCGCGGTGCTGGAGACGGCCTCGCCCGCCGGAGTCATCGACGCACGGTTCGCCGAGGCGCTCCACAGCCTGTACGGGGGCTACGACACCGTCGACGCCTACCGCGACTTCCTTGCCGCCGTCGAGCGGCGAGCCGGTGTGCGGTTCGTCGAACTGCTGGTGCCACCGGTCACCGAGCGCGCGGCGAACGCCGTCCGGCGCCCCGCCACCACCCGTTGGTGGACAGGAGACCCCAACGCGTGCGCGTACTTCGGGCGCGGCGGACCGCAGCGGCGCTACCTGCCACTGGACCGCATCACCCTGCGGCGGGCGGGCCACCGGATCGTCGCCGAGGCGGACGGCGAGCGGGTGGTGCCCGTCCACCACGCCACCCGGCTCCCGATGCCGCCGTACGACCGGCTGGTGCGGCTGCTGCTGTCCGCCGGGCACCCCTGGGCGGGGACCGCCCTGCGTCTGGACGGTCTCGCCGCGGCCTTCCCCGCGTGCGGCGACGTCATCCGTCTGCCGCGGCTGACGGCGGGCACGGACCTGGTCGTCTCCCCGGCCACCTGGCGGGTGCCGCGGGCCCGCCTGTGGCGGCCCGGCGACGGGGACCTCGACCGGGTACGGCTGCTCGCCTCGCTCAGGCGCTCCGCCGGCATGCCGCGATTCGCCTTCGTACGGCCCGAGTTCGAGGCCAAGCCGGTGCCGGTCGACCTCGAAGCCCTGACGGCGCTCAACGTCATCGACCGGACGTGTGCCGCACTGACCGGTGACGAGCTGGTCTTCGAGGAGATGCTGCCCGGTCCGGTCGCGGGACCGCAGGGGCCGATGCTGGGCGACGCGCTCTACGGGGGCGCGCCGGTGGCCGCCGAGCTGATGCTCAGGATTCCTTTCGACCTGACGGCCGAGGAGCTGGCGGTGTCCGCGGCCGCCGCACTCACCCAAGACGTCCCCGGACCGCCCGCACCTGGTGCGGCGGTCTCCGGGGCGGCCAACACCCGAGAAGGAACAACCACGAAATAGGAGGAAACACCATGCCCACCATGGAACTCACCGACCTCGACAACCTCATCGCCGAGCTGGACGAGAGGATCACCGGCACCGAGCTGCCCGCAGTGACGGACAGCCTCGGCAACACCGCGGCGTGCTCCGGCGTCTGCACGGTCCTCATCTGCTCGGTCATCGGCGTCTGCTGACACCACCTCATCCGGACGTCATGGCGGCATGAGGTCATGCGTCCACCGCTGAGTTGAACGGAGCCACCCGGACCGTTCCGGGTGGCTCCCCGACGAGGAGACCCGATGCACGCAGACAGCCAGGCCCCGCCGCACCGCGCGGCTCTCGATATCGCCGTCCGACTCCTCGACGACTTCTCCGGAGCGCGGGACGCGACCCCCGACCCCGGCGTTCCGGTCCTGGCCTGTCTGGTCGCGGAAATGTGCGGCCCGCAGGCGAGGACACCCGGCCCGACGGGGACACCCGACCCCGCGGCGGTGGCGAGCGCCGGACGCGCGGTGGCGGCATGGGCGCGGACCATCGGCCGCGGGCCCAGCCGTTCCGGCCTGCTCGACGGCGGTCTGGCCGGAACCCTGGTCGGCCTGCGGCTCGGCGCCCGCATCCACCCCCCACTGCACCGCGCCGCCGACCGGCTGCGCGACCACCTGCTCGACAAGGCGCGGGCGCGCCCCTGGCGGACCGCGGATGTCGCTCTGCCCGACTACGACCTCATCTGCGGGCCGTCCGGCACGCTGCTGGCACTCTGCATCGGGACGCCGCAGCCGAGGCGTGGCCGGCTCACCCCTCTCACCGTCCACCTGGCGGAGCTGTGCGACAGCGGTGATCTGCGCCGGCTGCGCGTCGGCCAGTACTCCGGCCATCCGTATCTGGGCTGGCTGCAGGGCCGGGTGAACACCGGAATGGGCCACGGCGTGGCCGGGCTCGTGGCCGGGCTCACCGTCGCGGTCCGTAGCATCGGTCCGGAGCCGGAGCTGCTGGACGCCCTGCGCTGCGCCACCCGCTGGCTGGTGCGGCAGTCCTTCGACGACGCGCGGTCCATCCGGAGCTGGGACGGCGCCGGGCTCGACGGCCCGCCCGCCGCCGGGGCGCGGGCCCGTCAGGCGTGGTGCTACGGCAACCCGGGCGTCACCTGGGCCGTGTGGGACGCGGCGGATGCCCTGGGCGACCGGTCGACGGCCGACTGGGCGGCGATCGCGTTCACCACCCTCGCGGAGCGGTACGACGAGGACTTCCACCTGTTCGGCGACCCCCTGACCGATCAGCTCGGGCTGTGCCACGGCGCCGGGGGCGTGCTGGCCGTGGCGGACGCGTTCCACCGGCACGCCCATCTGCCGGCCGCCGCGGTGCTCCGCGACCGCCTGGCCGGACACCTGGGCCGACGGCTCCCCACCACCCTCGCCCCCGGTCAACCGCACACGTCCCTGCTCAACGGAACCGCGGGCGCGCTCAGCGCCCTGCTCACCGCCACCCACGACACCTCGCGCGACTGGCTGTTCTGCCTCGGCCTGCGCTGAGGCCCGTCCGGCGGATCACGGCCGGGGGCGCCGGGCGGGCAGGGGGCACCGGCCGTCCGGCGCGCCGCTCACCGCTGCCGCAGCGCGAACCACAGTTCCGTGCGCACGTCCATGTCGTCCAGGTCCGCGTCCAGCAGGGCCGCGCAGCGGGCGATGCGCTGGCGGACCGTGTTGCGGTGGATCCGCAGGGCCGTGGCCGTGCGGTCCCAGCTGCCGTGCAGGCTCAGCCAGCAGCGCAAGGTCTCGGCCAGCGGCTCGGTGAGCGGGGCCAGCAGGGCGCGGGCGTGCGCCTCGGCACGGTCGGCGGGGACCAGGGCGGCGAGACCGGCCGCGGCGTCGGTGAGGTGGTGGGCCAGCGGGGTACGGGTGGCGACGGCGCGGCCCAGGGCGCGGGAGGCCTGGCCGTCGGCGAGGTCGAGGGCGGTGATGGGGGCGGCGGCGGAGGCGCCGAGGGTCCAGCCCGGCTGCGGGGTGATCCGGACGGAGCCGGGGATCAGTACCCGTACGGCGTCGCCGCCCCGGCCCGCGTCGACCAGGGCCGAACCGAGGGCGGCGCCCAGCGCCCCGGTGGTCAGCGGGTCGACCGGGCCGTCGCCGCTGCGGCGCGCGTGCACCACCGTCCACAGCTCGGCGCCGCCGAGCAGCGGCGCGACGTCCTGCGGGTCCGCGCCCAGCAGCATCCGCACCAGGGCGGCGGACCGGCCGGCGGCGTCGGCGCCCTGGTGCGGGGCGGCCAGCAGGGAGAGCAGCACGACCGCGACCCCGGCGATGGTGTGGTCCCCGGCCTCGCGCCGGTCCGTCGCCAGCGCCAGGACCAGGCCCTGCCCGCCGCCCAGCGCGTACGCGGACAGATGGGTGTCCCGCAGTGTGTCGGTGGCCGACTTCGGGCCGGGGCGGGCCCCGGCGGCGACCACCCGGGTGAGCCTGGCCAGTGCCGCCGCCACGTCGGGGGCGGGGCGGCGGCCCGAGGCGTGCAGCTCCTCGCCGTCGGTGGCGAGCAGCGCCGCCCGGCCCTCCAGCTGAGCCGCCAGCTGGTGCAGCACCGCCGGGACCGGGTCCGGCCGGGCCGCCGCCGTGGCCAGGGCCTGCTGGGCGCGGGTCACCCGACGCAGCTCCCGGTGCCGGGCCTCGGCCATCAGCCGCCACACCGCGCGGGCGATCGCCGTGAACGGGGTCTCGGGCGGCACCTCCAGCAGCGGCAGGCCGTGCCGGTCGCACGCCTCGATCAGCTCCCGCGGCACCGTGTCGAACACCGGCGTCACCCCGAAACCGAGCGCCGCCGCCCCCGCCTCCACCAGCCGGGCCACATAGGTGTCCGGGTCCTTCAGCTGCACCCCGGCGCTCAGCAGCAGCTCACCGCCGAGCAGATACGGGTACGGGTCGGCCATCTCCGAGGTGTGCACCCACAGCAGATCCGCCTCGGCCGGACCCGCGATCCGGTGCAGCCCGAGCTCCTCGTGGGCGAGCAGTTCGCCGAGCGGGATCGGGGGAGTGGGCGGCGGGGTCGGCCCGCCCGTGGCTTCCGGCATGGATGATCCATCCATCAGAGACTTCAATGATGGATGAAACGTACTCTTCAGCGTCGCTTCTCGGCCACCTACCGTCTTCTTCACGTAAGACATGTGCACTTGTGACCGAAACGGAGGAAGCCCATGGCTGTCGACTACGCGGTGATCATCATTTATCTGGCCGGCATGCTCGCCATGGGCTGGTGGGGCATGCGCCGCGCCAAGTCCAAGAGCGAATTCCTGGTGGCGGGCCGCAGGCTCGGACCCGGCATGTACTCCGGCACGATGGCCGCCATCGTCCTCGGCGGTGCCTCCACCATCGGCGGCGTCGGCCTCGGCTACCAGTACGGACTCTCCGGCGCCTGGATGGTCTTCACCATCGGCCTCGGACTGCTCGCCCTGTCCGTTTTCTTCTCCGCGCGGATCGCCCGGCTGAAGGTCTACACCGTCTCCGAGATGCTCGACCTGCGCTACGGCGGCCGGGCCGGGCTCATCTCCGGCGTCGTGATGTGGGCGTACACGCTGATGCTCGCGGTCACCTCGACCATCGCGTACGCCACCATCTTCGACGTCCTCTTCGACCTGAACCGGACCATCGCGATCGTCCTCGGCGGCGCCATCGTCGTCGCGTACTCCACGCTCGGCGGCATGTGGTCGATCACCCTCACGGACATGGTGCAGTTCGTCGTCAAGACCATCGGTGTGCTGCTGCTCCTGCTGCCCATCGCGGTGATCAAGGCCGGCGGCTTCAGCGAGATGAAGGCGAAGCTGCCCACCGAGTACTTCGACCCGCTCGGCATCGGCGGCGAGACGATCTTCACGTACGTGCTGATCTACACCTTCGGCATGCTGATCGGCCAGGACATCTGGCAGCGGGTGTTCACCGCCCGCAGCGACAAGGTCGCCCGCATCGGCGGCACCGTCGCCGGTACCTACTGCCTCGTCTACGCCATCGCCGGCGCCGTCATCGGCACCGCCGCGAAGGTCATGTACCCGACGCTGCCCAGCGCCGACTCCGCGTTCGCGACCATCGTCAAGGACGAACTGCCCATCGGTGTGCGCGGACTGGTGCTGGCCGCCGCGCTGGCCGCCGTGATGTCCACCTCATCCGGTGCGCTGATCGCCTGTGCCACCGTCGCCAACAACGACATCTGGTCCCGGCTGCGGGGCGCGGTGTCCCGGGGCGGCGAGGCCGTCGAGGGCGAACACGACGAGGTGAAGGGCAACCGCGTCTTCATCCTCGTCATGGGCGTCGCCGTCATCCTGATCGCCATCGCGCTCAACAACGTCGTCGAGGCCCTGACCGTCGCGTACAACCTGCTCGTCGGCGGCCTGCTGGTGCCGATCCTCGGCGGTCTGCTGTGGCGCCGGGGCACCGCGGCGGGCGCGCTGGCCGCGGTGTCGGTCGGCGGCCTCGCGGTGATCGGCCTGATGGCGGGGTACGGAATCCTCGCCAACGAACCGGTCTACTACGGCCTGCTGGCCTCGCTCGCGGCGTATGTGATCGTGTCCCTGGCGACGAAGCCGACCGACGCGGCCGTCCTCGCGGCCTGGCGCGAGCGGCTCGCGGGGCGGGGCGCGGCGGCCGAGGAACCGGTGAGCGAAGCGGTCACCACCGCGTAGGGCCTGTCCGGCTCGGAGCGGTCACCACCGCGCAGGGCCTGCCCGGCCCCCCCACCACACCGAACAACGTATGAAACCCGAAGGAAAGGCACTTCACATGAGCAGCAACGAATCGCCGCGCGGTCCCGTCGACTCCTCCCGCGTCCCGCGGTACGCCGGACCCGCGACCTTCGCCCGGCTGCCCCGGCTCGACGAGGTCGGCACCGCCGATGTCGCCGTCGTCGGCGTGCCCTTCGACACCGGTGTCTCCTACCGCCCCGGCGCCCGCTTCGGCGGCAACGCGATCCGCGAGGCCTCGCGCCTGCTGCGCCCGTACAACCCGGCGCAGGACGCCTCGCCGTTCGCACTCGCACAGGTCGCCGACGCCGGTGACATCGCCGCGAACCCGTTCAACATCAACGAGGCCGTCGAGACGATCGAGGCCGCCGCCGACGACCTCCTCGCCACCGGCGCCCGCCTGATGACGCTCGGCGGCGACCACACCATCGCGCTGCCGCTGCTGCGCTCCGTCGCCAAGAAGCACGGCCCGGTCGCCCTGCTCCACTTCGACGCGCACCTCGACACCTGGGACACCTACTTCGGCGCCGAGTACACCCACGGCACCCCGTTCCGCCGCGCCGTCGAGGAGGGCATCCTCGACACCTCCGCGCTCTCCCACGTCGGCACCCGCGGCCCGCTCTACGGCAAGCAGGACCTGGACGACGACGCGAAGATGGGCTTCGGCATCGTCACCTCCGCCGACGTCATGCGGCGCGGCGTCGACGAGGTCGCCGACCAGCTGCGCCAGCGCATCGGTGACCGGCCGCTCTACATCTCCATCGACATCGACGTCCTGGACCCGGCCCACGCCCCCGGCACCGGCACCCCCGAGGCCGGCGGCCTGACCTCCCGCGAACTCCTCGAAATCGTCCGCGGCCTGTCCTCCTGCAACCTGGTCTCCGCCGACCTGGTCGAGGTCGCCCCCGCGTACGACCACGCCGAGATCACCTCCGTCGCCGCCTCCCACACGGCGTACGAGCTGACGACGGTCATGTCCCGCCAGATCGCAGAGGCCCGTACGAAGTGAGCCACGACCACCACGACGAGCGTCCGCGGCTCACCCCCGAGCAGATCGCGGCCGCTCTGAACCCCCCGGCCGGACGCAACGGCGGCGACCTCGTCGTCGAGACCCTCCAGGGCCTCGGCGCGACCACCGTCTTCGGCCTGCCCGGCCAGCACGCGCTCGGCATGTTCGACGCGCTGCGCCGCTCCTCGCTCACCTACATCGGCCTGCGCGTCGAGAACAACGCGGGCTTCGCCGCCGACGCGTACGGCCGCGTCACCGGCGAGGTCGCCCCGCTGCTGCTCTCCACCGGGCCGGGCGCCCTCACCTCGCTGGCCGCGCTCCAGGAGGCGGCGGCGGCCTCCGCACCCGTGCTGGCGATCTCCAGCCAGATCCCGACCGCGGGCCTGGGCGGCGGACGCCACGGCTATCTGCACGAACTGCGGGACCAGAAGGCGTCGTTCCGCGATGTCGTGAAGTCGGTCCACACCGTCCGTACCGCCTCCCAGGTCCCGTCGGCGATCGCCGCCGCCTGGGAGTCGGCGCTGACCGCCCCGCACGGCCCGGTCTGGGTCGAGATCCCGCAGGACGTGCTCCTGGCGGAGACCACCCTGCCGGTCGTCACGGCGATGGACGCCACCCCGCGCGAACTGCACGCCCGTCCCGAACTGACCGCCGTGGCGGCCGACCTGCTGTCGAAGGCCGAGCGTCCGGCGGTCATCGCGGGCGGCGGGGTCGTACGGTCCGACGCGTCCGGCAAGCTGCTGGCGCTCGCGGAGAAGCTGAACGCACCCGTCGTCACCACCTTCGGCGGCAAGGGCGCCTTCCCGTGGGAGCACCCGCTCTCGCTCCAGTCCTGGCTGGAGGACCGCTACACGACGGACTTCCTGGAGTCCGCCGACGTCCTGCTGGTCGTCGGCTCCGGACTCGGTGAACTCTCCTCGAACTACCACACGTTCGCCCCGCGCGGCCGGGTGATCCAGATCGAGGCCGACGCCGGGAAGCTGGAGTCCAACCACCCCGCGCTCGGCATCCACGCCGACGCCCGGGAGGCGCTCTCCGACCTCCTCGAAGCGGTCGGCCACCGGGAGGACCCGTCGGCGCCGGAGCGGGTCCGTGCCGTCCTCGAAGCGGTACGGGACAGGATCGCCGCCCAGGAACTCACCCTGGAGCAGCGGCTCATCGCCTCGGTCCGCGAGGCGCTGCCCGACACGTCCCCCAGCTTCTGGGACATGACGATCCTCGCCTACTGGGCCTGGTCCGCCTTCGACGCCCGCCACCCGAACACGATGCACTCGGCCCAGGGCGCGGGCGGCCTCGGCTACGGCTTCCCGGCCGCCCTCGGCGCCGCGGCGGCCGACCGCACACGGCCGGTCCTCGCGGTCTCCGGCGACGGCGGCGCGATGTACTCGATCGCGGAGCTGGCCACGGCCCGCCAGTACGACCTCCCGGTCACCTGGCTGATCGTCGACGACGGCGGCTACGGCATCCTGCGCGAATACATGACGGGCGCCTTCGGCGAGGCCACGGCGACGGAGCTCTCCCGCCCCGACTTCGTCGCCCTCGCCGAGTCCTTCGGCGTCCCGGCCCTCCGCACCACCCCCGAGACGCTCACCGCCGACCTGACGAAGTCCTTCGCCCGGCCGGGCCCCTCGGTGGTCGTGCTCCCGGCCCTGCTGAGGATGTTCGAGCCCACGCATCTGTAGCCGGCCGGCTCCACGGACAACCGGAACCCGCGTCCCCGCCCAGCGGTTCGTCTGCACCGCGCGGGCGGGGAGCGGGGTATCCGGCGCCCGGTGACGGCCGTGCCGGGCCCCGGGCGTCACAACCCCGTCACATGGCCCGTGCCTCGTACAACTTTTCGTACGCCAGGCAGTCATTCCATTCGGGCGTGCAGGGGGCGCGCCCGCACAGACAACTAAGGGATGGGGAAAGCCTCATGTCTGGATCCCACATATCGCGGCGTGCGCGCGGCGCGCTGTCCGTCGTGCTCGCCGCGGGCGTGCTCGCACCGGTGGCGCTCGGCGCCGCGCCCGCCGCCGCGGCGACGCCGACGGTGAGCTGCACGTCCGCGAAGGCGGGACTCGCCGCCAAGCTGTCGAAGGACATCACCGCCGCGCTCAAGGGCCGGAAGTCGACGACGGCCGTGGCGCTCTACGACCGCACGACCAAGACGAACTGTTCCCTGCGGGCGACCAGCAGGTACGACTCCGCCAGCGTCGTGAAGGCGACCGTGCTGGCGACGCTGCTCTGGGACAACAAGAAGCACAACCGCTATCTCACCCAGCGCGAGACCGGCCTCGCCACCGCCATGATCACCAAGTCCGACAACAACGCGACCACCAGCCTGTGGAAGCAGCTCGGGGTGACCAAGGTCAAGGCGTTCCTCAAGGCCGCGGGGATGACGCACACGGTGCCCGGATCCGGTGGCTACTGGGGGCTGACCCAGATCACCGCCCAGGACGAGCTGCGGCTGCTGACCCTGCTGACCCTGCTGACCGCCAAGAACTCCGTGCTGAGCGACAACGCGCGCTCCTACGAGCTGGGCCTGATGCGCAAGGTCGTCTCCTCGCAGCGCTGGGGCACACCCGCCGGAGCGCCGTCCGGGGTGACCGTCCAGGTCAAGAACGGCTGGCTGCCGCGCGCCACCCACGGCTGGCGGGTGCACAGCATCGGCGCCTTCACCGGCAAGGGGCACGACTACGCGATCACCGTGCTCACGCAGGACAACAAGACGATGAACGACGGCATCAACACCATTCAGGCCGTCGCCCGCGCCGTGCACAAGGACCTCAACCCGGCCGTCGCCGCGAAGACGACCTCCACCATCGCCCCGCCCGCCGCCCCGCAGGAAGCGGTGCCCGCGGTACCGGAGGCCCCGGCGGTGCGGATGCTCACCGCGACTACCCGGCCGTAGCCGGGCGGAGGACGGCGTACGCAGGTCGTAGGCAGGACGTCGCACCGGCCTACGACCAGGGGCCCGTCTTTTGTAACGGCGGGATGAAATCCGCTGCCCACCGCGTTGGTGCCTTCCGGTAGAGCAGGTCTGACGGGAGGCACCGGTGACGGACGCAGGGGACGTACAGAGCGTGACACAGGCCCCGGGATGGGCCCGGCGGCTGTGCGGCTACGCATGGCGCTACCGGCGCAATGTGCTGCTGGCGCTCGGCTCCTCGCTCGCGGGCATGGCGGTGATGGCCCTCGTCCCGCTGATCACCAAGGTGATCATCGACGATGTCGTCGTCGGCCACACCCGGTCCCTCGCCGTCTGGACCGGGCTCCTCATAGCCGCCGCCGCGCTGGTGTACGTGTCCACGTACATCCGCCGGTACTACGGCGGCCGACTCGCCCTCGACGTGCAGCACGACCTCCGTACCGAGATGTACGGAACGATCACCCGCCTCGACGGGAAGCGGCAGGACGAGCTGTCCACCGGGCAGGTCGTCGGGCGCGCCACCAGCGACCTCCAGCTGATCCAGGGACTCCTGTTCATGCTCCCGATGACGATCGGGAACGTACTGCTCTTCATCATCTCCCTGGTGATCATGGCGTGGCTCTCGCCGCTGCTCACCCTGGTCGCGATAGCCGTGGCCCCCGCCCTCTGGTTCATCGCCCGCCGCTCCCGCTCCCGGCTCTTCCCCGCCACCTGGTACGCCCAGGGGCAGGCCGCCGCCGTCGCCGGAGTCGTCGACGGGGCCGTCTCCGGGGTCCGGGTCGTCAAGGGGTTCGGGCAGGAGGAGCAGGAGACCGGCAAGCTCCGCGAGGTCGGGCGGAAGCTGTTCGCCGGGCGGCTGCGGACGATCCGGCTGAACTCCCGCTACACCCCCGCCCTCCAGGCCGTCCCCGCGCTCGGCCAGGTCGCGATGCTGGCCCTGGGCGGCTGGCTCGCCACCCGGGGCGAGATCACCCTCGGTACGTTCGTGGCGTTCTCCACCTACCTCGCCCAGCTCGTCGGCCCGGTCCGGATGCTCGCCATGGTCCTCACCGTCGGACAGCAGGCCAGGGCCGGCGTCGAGCGCGTACTGGAACTCATCGACACCGAGCCGACCATGAAGGACGGCACCAGGGAACTCCCGGCCGACGCCCCCGCGAGCGTCGAGTTCGACGACGTACGGTTCGGCTACACCCGTGACGAGGACCTCGGAGGCGGAGCCTCGGAGCGCCCCGTCCTGGACGGGTTCTCGCTGACCATCGAGCCCGGCGAGACCGTCGCCCTGGTCGGCGCGTCCGGCAGCGGGAAGTCCACCGTCTCACTGCTGCTGCCCCGCTTCTACGACGTGACGCACGGCGCCGTCCTGGTCGGCGGCCACGACGTCCGAGAGCTGACCCAAGAGTCGCTGCGCGCCGCCATCGGCCTCGTACCGGAGGACAGCTTCCTGTTCTCCGACACCATCCGCGCCAACATCGCCTACGGCTTCCCCGACGCCACCCGGGAGCAGATCGAGGAGGCCGCCCGCGCCGCCCAGGCCGACCGGTTCATCGCGGACCTTCCCGAGGGCTACGACACCAAGGTCGGCGAGCACGGACTCACCCTCTCCGGCGGCCAGCGCCAGCGCGTCGCGCTCGCCCGCGCCATCCTCACCGACCCCCGGCTGCTCCTCCTCGACGACGCCACCTCGGCCGTCGACGCCCGCGTCGAGCACGAGATCCACGAGGCGCTGCGCCAGGTGATGGCCGGGCGGACCACCCTGCTGATCGCCCACCGCCGCTCCACCCTCGGCCTCGCCGACCGGATCGCCGTCCTGGAGAACGGCCGGCTCGCCGACATCGGCACCCACGAGGAGCTGGAGCGCCGCTCCCCGCTCTACCGGCGGCTGCTCACCGACCCCGACGAGCTGGGCGGCACCTCGCCCGGACACCACCGGCTCACCCCCGCCGCCGACACGACCCCCGAGGACGAGCGCGCGCTCCAGGAGGAGCTGGACGCCGAGTTCGACGCCGAGCGCGGCATCAGCCCCCACCTGTGGGTCCGCAAGGAGGAGCCGCGCGACACCGGCGCGGCCGGCATGCCCGCCACCCCCGAGCTGCTCGCCCAGGTCGAGGCGCTGCCGCCCGCCACCGACACCCCCGGCATCGACGAGGCACGGGCCGTCGGCGCCGAGGACTCCTACGGGCTGCGCAGGCTGCTGCGCGGCTTCGGGCTGCCGCTGCTGGTGAGCCTGGCACTGGTCGCGGTCGACGCGGGCGCCGGTCTGCTGCTGCCGGTGCTGATCCGGCACGGCATCGACCAGGGCGTCTCCCAGCTGGCGCTCGGCGCCGTCTGGGCGGCCTCCGCGCTGGCCCTCGTGGTCGTCCTCGTGCAGTGGGCCGCCCAGATCGGCGAGACCCGGATGACGGGCCGCACCGGTGAACGGGTGCTGTACTCACTGCGGCTGAAGATCTTCGCGCAGCTCCAGCGGCTCGGCCTGGACTACTACGAGCGCGAGCTGACCGGCCGGATCATGACCCGGATGACGACGGACGTGGACGCGCTGTCGACGTTCCTGCAGACCGGACTGGTCACGGCCTTCGTCTCCGTCGTCACCTTCTTCGGCATCATGGTCGCCCTGCTGGTCCTCGACGTGCAGCTGGCCCTCGTCGTCTTCGCGACGCTGCCGGTGCTGGTCGTCGGGACGTTCTTCTTCCGCCGCAAGAGCGTGAAGGCGTACGAGCTGGCCCGTGAACGCATCAGCGTGGTCAACGCCGACCTCCAGGAGTCCGTCTCCGGGCTGCGGATCGTGCAGGCCTTCCGCCGCGAGGCCGACGGCGCCGGCCGGTTCGCGGAGCGCAGCGACCACTACCGCGAGGCCCGGGTCCGCGGCCAGTGGCTGATCTCGGTCTACTTCCCGTTCGTGCAGCTGCTGTCCTCGGTGGCCGCGGCCGCCGTCCTGATCGTCGGCGCGGGCCGGGTCGACAACGGCACGCTCACCACCGGTGCGCTGGTCGCCTACCTCCTCTACATCGACCTGTTCTTCGCCCCGGTGCAGCAGCTCTCCCAGGTCTTCGACGGCTACCAGCAGGCCACCGTCTCCCTCGGCCGCATCCAGGAGCTGCTGCGCGAGCCGACCTCCACCGACACCGCGGACGAACCGCTGGACGTGCTGTCGCTGCGCGGCGAGATCGCCTTCGAGGACGTGACCTTCGCGTACGGTTCCGGCGACGAAGCCGAGGAGGCCCTCACCGGCGTCGACCTGCGGATACCGGCCGGCCAGACGGTCGCGTTCGTCGGCGAGACCGGCGCGGGCAAGTCCACCCTCGTCAAGCTCGTCGCCCGGTTCTACGACCCGACGGGCGGCCGGGTCACGGCGGACGGCACCGATCTGCGCCGCCTGGACCTCACCTCGTACCGGCACCGGCTCGGGGTCGTGCCGCAGGAGGCGTACCTCTTCGCGGGCACGGTCCGCGACGCCATCGCCTACGGGCGGCCCGAGGCCACCGACGCCGAGGTGGAGGCGGCGGCGCGGGCGGTCGGCGCCCACGACATGATCGCCACCCTGGACGGCGGCTATCTGCACGAGGTCGCCGAGCGGGGCCGCAACCTCTCGGCCGGTCAGCGCCAGCTGATCGCGCTGGCCCGCGCCGAACTCGTCGACCCGGACGTCCTGCTGCTCGACGAGGCGACCGCCTCCCTGGACCTGGCCTCCGAGGCCCTGGTCAACCAGGCGACCGACCGGCTCACCGGCCGCCGAACCACCCTGGTCGTCGCCCACCGGCTGACCACGGCCGCCCGCGCCGACCGGGTCGTGGTGATGGACCACGGCCGGGTCGTGGAGGACGGCACGCACGACGAACTCCTGGCCAGGGACGGCCACTACGCCGTGCTGTGGCGCACCTTCATCGGGGAGGACGAGCCCGCCGGGGTGTGAGCGGCGGGCCCGCCCGCCGGGTCACCGGCCGATGCCGGAGATCTTCCCGGTCCGCAGGTCCGAACGCACGGTCAGGTACGAGTACGTGGGGTGCTTGCCGCCGCTCCAGGTGAGCCGCACCGTCGACCAGGTGTGGCCGGCGGCGCTGTCGTCCGGGGTGACCCGGAAGGCGATCGGGGTGTTCTGGGCACGGAGCACCCCGTCCGCGTGGTTGCGCCGCTCCCAGGTGTTCAGCTCGGAGCGCAGACGAGGGGTCAGATAGAAGGTCTTCAGGGCGGTGGCGAGCCGGCCGCCGTCCTCGGCGGAGACGGCGTCGATGTAGGCGCCGTAGAAGTGGGCGACCTGCTGGTGGGCGGAGGAGCCGAGGTCCTCGCGCGCCGACGCCGAGGCCGCCGGGGTCCGCGGTGCCTGCGGGGCCGCCGCGACCGCGGGGACCGCGGCGACGGCGGTGAGGAGAGCGGAGGCGAGCAGCGTCCGGCCGATGAGGCGTCGGCCGCGGGGGTCCTGTGCAGTGCGGAGTCGGGGCATGACAGTTCCTGCCTTTCGTGTGGCTCTGTCCAGTGGGAGTCATGCTGTGGCGATTCGGTTGCGCCGGGTGCGGAGCACGCCGAATGCAACCTCCGGATGGCCTCCTGCGTCGTACGCATGTATGCGTATGCGCCGAGCGAGGGTGTAAGTGTTCGACTGGTGATGGGGTTGCTGGTGAGCAGAGGGACGGAAAAGTCCGGAAAGGTCGAATCGGCCGATGAGGGGGGTCACGGAGGGGGAAGCGGAAGCGGCCGCCGGATGCTGATGTGCTCGGTCGTCCTGCCGCTGGTGGCCGCCCTCGGCCTGGTGCTCGGCGGCCCCGCGGCCGGCCACGCCGACGCCGCGACGGTCTGCGCCGGGCGCCCCGCGAAGACGGTTCCGTTCAAGACCGGCGAGCTGCGCGTCTACAAGAGCCGTTCCTACGCCTGCGCCGTAGCGGTCGCCAAGAAGCCGGGTCAGCGCCGGCCGATGTCCGTGACGATCCAGGCGCGCGGCGGCGGTCCCGTCGTCGACAGCGGCAAATACACCAAGCAGGCCGGTCCGGTGACGGTCCACGCGCTCAACCGGTGCGTCAGGGCCTCGGCCAGCATCTCGGGGAAGTCGGGCTCCACGGGCTGGATCCTCTGCTGACCCACGGGCCCGTGCACGCGGCTGCGCCGGGCCGGCCGGGTCTGGCGGCACAGGTGTCGTCCCGCTAGGTTCACGACGACTGTTGTGACTCCTGGGGAGGGCGTATGCGCAAGGCGTTCAGAGGGTTCCTGTCGCTCGCGGTGCTCATCGGCACAGTGGGTGCGACGGGCGCCTCGGCCGGGGCGGCCACCGCCGCGGACCCGGCCGCGTACCGGAGCACGGCCGCGGAGAGCGGCGTGAGCACGGACATCAAGGACCGCATCCTGGCCATTCCCGGGATGAGTCTCATCGAGGAGAAGCCCTACGCGGGCTACCGCTTCTTCGTCCTCAACTACACCCAGCCGGTCGACCACCGGCACCCGTCCAAGGGCACCTTCCAGCAGCGCATCACCCTGCTGCACAAGGACACGTCCCGCCCGACGGTCTTCTCCACCAGCGGATACAACGTCTCCACGAACCCCGGCCGCGCCGAGCCGACCCGGATCATCGACGGCAACCAGGTCTCCCTGGAGTACCGCTACTTCACCCCCTCCCGCCCCGCGCCCGCCGACTGGTCCAAGCTCGACATCCGGCAGGCCGCGAGCGACCAGCACCGCGTCTTCACCGCGCTGAAGCGGATCTACACCGGGAACTGGCTGACCACCGGCGTCTCCAAGGGCGGCATGACGGCCACCTACTACGAGCGCTACTACCCCCAGGACATGGACGGAGTCGTCGCGTACGTCGCTCCCAACGACGTGGTCGACAAGGAGGATTCGGCCTACGACCGGTTCTTCGAGAACGTGGGCACCAAGGAGTGCCGTGACCGGGTGAACGCCGTCCAGCGCGAGGCACTGGTCCGCCGTGAGCCGCTGGAGCAGAAGTACCGGGAGTACGCCGCCGACGGCGGCTACACCTTCGACACCACCGGCTCGCTCGACAAGGCGTACGAGGCCGTCGTCATGGACTACGTCTGGGCGTTCTGGCAGTACAGCCTGGTCTCCGACTGCGACACGATCCCGGCCGACGCCGCCTCCGCCACCGACCAGGCGATCTGGGACTCCGTCGACTCGGTCTCCGGCTTCTCCACCTACACCGACCAGGGCCTGGAGCGGTACACCCCGTACTACTACCAGGCGGGCACCCAGCTCGGTTCACCGAACATCCGGCAGCCGTGGCTCGGCGGACTCAGCCGGTACGGGTACCAGCCGCCGCGCACCTTCGTGCCGCGGTCCATCCCGATGAAGTTCCAGCCGTCGGTGATGCGCGACGTCGACACATGGGTGAGGCGCCACGCCGATCGGATGCTGTACGTGTACGGGCAGAACGACCCGTGGGGCGCGGAGCGCTTCCGGCCCGGCGCGGGGTCCCGCGACAGCTACGTGATGACCGTGCCCGGCGGCAACCACGGTGCGAGCGTGGCCGGGCTCGCCGAGGAGAACAAGGCGAAGGCCACCGCGGCGATCCTGCGCTGGGCGGGTGTCGCCCCGGCCGCCGTGCGGGACGACCCGGCGAAGGCGAAGCCGCTCGCGAAGTTCGACGCACGGCTCGACGAGCGGGACGTGAGGAACGAGCGCGGACTGCGCCCGTAACCGTTCCGTACACCGGGGGAGGGGCTGGGCGCCGGGCGCCCAGCCCCTTCGTGCTCCGCTGTCTAGTACGTCAGCCCGTAGCCGACCGGGTGCAGCACCCGGGCCGGATCGTCCGCGCGCTGCACCGGCACCGGCAGGGTGCCCCGCGGCTCGGCGCGGCCCGCGATCACCCGCGCGGCGGCCCGCAGTTCGACATCGGTCCAGGAGTACGTGGCCAGGTTCGCCGCGAACCCGGTCCCGGCCAGCTGGGCGATGTCGTACGGGTTGCGGATCGCCACCGTGACCACCGGGATGCCGGTGGCCGCCAGCGCGCTCACCAGGGTGCGCTGCGAGCTGGTCGCCGAGACGTTGTACGTCGCCACGACCACCGCGTCCTTGCCCTGCGCGGCCGCCACCGCCTCGTCGATCTTCGCCCTGGCGGGGGCGGTGCCGGTGGACAGCGCGGTCGCCGCGTACCCCAGTTCGGCGAAGGCGGTGGCCAGCGTGGTGGTCGGCGGTCCGGTGGTGCCGGACGGGGAGGCGGGATCGGCGCCGACCACGAGCAGGTTCCGGTGGGAGCGGCGGGAGAGCGGCAGCACCGCGCCGTCGTTGGCGAGCAGCGTGGTGGTGCGCTCGGCGATCCGGTCGGCGGCGGCGAGATGGGCCCGGGTGCCGACGGTGCGGTCCACCCCCGAGTGGCTGACGAACGGCTTGTCGAACAACCCGAGCTTCGTCTTCAGCCGCAGGATGCGCAGGATCGATTCATCAATCCGGGCCTCGCTGATCTCACCGCTCTTCACGGCCTCCAGGACGGCGTTCCAGGAGACGTCCAGGCTCGGCGGGTTGAGCAGCTGGTCGACGCCGGCCTTGAGGGCGAGGACCGGCACGCGGTCGTCGCCGTACTTCGTCCGCACCCCTTCCATGCCGAGCGAGTCGGTCACCACGACACCGTCGTAGCCGAGCTCCTCGCGCAGGATGCCGGTGAGGATCGGGTGGGACAGCGTCGCCGGGTCCCCGGCGGGATCCAGCGCGGGAACCACGATGTGCGCGGTCATGATCGAGTCGATGCCCGCGGCGATCGCGGCCCGGAACGGCGGCTCGTCCAGCTCGGCCCACTGTTCCCGGGTGTGGTTGATGACGGGCAGACCGGTGTGGCTGTCGGTGCTGGTGTCGCCGTGGCCCGGGAAGTGCTTGGCCGTCGAGGCGATGTTGCTGCTCTGGTACCCCTTCACCTGCGCGGCGACCATGCCGGCCACGGACTGCGGGTCGGAACCGAAGGAACGTACGCCGATCACCGGGTTGGCCGGGTTGACGTTCACGTCGGCGTCCGGGGCGTAGTTCTGGTTGATGCCGATCGCGGCCAGTTCGGCGCCCGCGATCTGTCCGGCCCGGCGGGCGTCGGAACGCGAACCGCCCGCGCCCAGCGCCATCGCGCCCGGCATCAGGGTGGCGGGCTCGCCGACCCGGCAGACGATGCCGTGCTCCTGGTCGGTGGAGACGAGGAGCGGCAGCGGGGTGGGACCGGCGAGGCCGGCGCGCTGGATGCCGTTGGAGAGGTCGGCGATCTGGTGCGGGTCGCGGGTGTTGTGCGCCCACGCGAAGTAGATGATCCCGCCGACGTGGTACTTGGCGATCATCTCGGCGGCCGTGCGGACCCCGATCTCGGCCAGGTTGGCGTCGATGTCGGCCTGGTCGGGGGCGGTGGCGGAGTGCCCGTACACCCGCATCACGAAGAGCTGCCCGACCTTCTCCTCCAGGGTCATCCCGGAGATGATCCGCTTGAGGCGTTTGGTGGAGGCGGCTGAATTCTGCTGTCCGCCGCTGTGTCCGCTGCTCGCGGACCGCTGGGCGGCGACCGCGCCGGGCGCGAGGCCCGCGCCCGTGACGGCGGCGACTGCCGTCGCGGCGGTGGCGGTGAGGAGGGTGCGTCTGGAGGTGCGGTGGTGCACGTGAGCTCCTTCGGCCGTACTCGGGGAAGAGGGGTGGTGAAAGAAACTTCCAAGGAGCACGGATATCCAGAAAATAACTTCCGGTCAAGAGTCCGGACCGTTTTGAGCACGTCCGGCGCGGCAGAGGCCGTCCCGGCGCCCGTCCCGACCCGCCTCAGTCCTGCCCCAGCCCCACCGCGGCGCCGTGCGCCCGCAGCGCGGAGACCGCCGCCGTGATCGCGGGCCGCCGGGCCGCCTCCGTGCGCCACAAGGCGTACAGCCGCCGCACCGGTACGGGATCGAGCGGCACCGCCACCACTCCCGCCGGCAGCTGCCCCCGGCCCAGGCGCGGGATCATCGCGACCCCGAGGCCGGCGGCCAGCAGCGCCAGCTGGGTGTGGTTCTCCTCCGCCTGGTGCCGGATGTCCGGCTCGTAGCCCGCCGCCCGCAGCGTCCGTACGAGCCAGTCGTGGCAGACCGTGCCCGGCGGCTGGCAGATCCACCGCTCGCCCGCCAGCTCCTCGCGCCGCACCGACTCCCGCCCGGCCAGGCGGTGCCCCTCGGGCACCAGCAGATCGCAGTGGTCGTCACCGATCACCGCCTGCGCCACGCCCTCGGGGGCGGGCAGCGGCGCGATGTCCCAGTCGTGCGCGACCGCCAGGTCGATCACGCCCTTGGCCACCAGATCGACCGAGAGGTGGGGATCGACCTCGGTCATCCGGACGTCCAGGGCCGGGTGGTCCCGGTCCAGCTCCGCCAGCACCCCGGGCAGCAGCCCGCGCGCCGCGGAGGCGAACGCGCCGATCGACAGCCGCCCGGTCGGCAGCCCCCTGCGCTCCTCCAGCGAGGTCTCGGCACGCTCCACGATCGCCAGCAACTGCTGGGCCGTCGACGCCAGATGGAGCGCCTCCTCGGTCAGCGCGACCCCGCGCCCGCGCCGTTCGAGCAGCGTCGTACGGGTCTCCCGCTCCAGCTTGGTGATCTGCTGCGAGACCGCCGAGGGGGTGTAGCCGAGTGCGGCGGCGGCCCCCGCGACGGAACCGTGGACGGAGACGGCGTGCAGGGCGCGCAGCCGGGCCAGATCGAGCACCGGACCTCCTGTGCCATTCATGGGTGATTCGTTAGCGACGCTCAATTCCACCATGAAGGAATCCGCGCTGGTGCTACATGGTCGGCGCGGGTGATCCTCGCTCCATGCGTCCCCTCCACATCGCCCTGGCCGCCCTGGTGGCCGCCGTCTGGGGTGTCAACTTCGTCGTCATCGAGGTCGGCCTCGGGCACTTCCCGCCGCTGCTCTTCTCCGCCCTGCGCTTCCTGGTCGCGGCACTGCCCGCGGTGTTCCTCGTCGGCCGGCCCAAGGTCGCGTGGAAGTGGATCGTGGGCGTCGGGCTGGTCCTCGGAGTGGCGAAGTTCGGCCTGCTCTTCATCGGCATGGACCGCGGCATGCCCGCAGGCCTCTCGTCCCTCGTGCTCCAGGTCCAGGCGGTCTTCACGGCCCTCTTCGCCGCCGTCGCCCTCGGCGAACGCCCGGGAAGGACACGGGTGCTGGGGATGGGGGTGGCCCTCGCGGGCATCGGGGTCGCGGCGGCCGACGAGGGCGCGGGCGGCCCCGTGCTCGCCTTCGTCCTGGTGATCGCGGCGGCGGCCTGCTGGGGCGTGTCCAACGTACTGACCCGCAAGGCCGCCCCGCCCGACTCGCTCAACTTCATGGTGTGGGTCTCGACCGTGCCCGTCCTCCCGCTGCTCGGCCTCTCCCTCCTCTTCGAGGGCTGGGACCGCGACAAGGAGGCGCTGGCCGCGCTGGACTGGAGCGGCGCCGGGATCATCGTCTACGTCGCCTGGATCACCACCGTCTTCGGCTTCGGAGCCTGGGGCTTCCTGCTGCGCCACCACCCGGCCTCCTCGGTGGCCCCGTTCACCCTGCTCGTCCCGGTCTTCGGGATGTCCTCGGCCGCGCTGCTGCTGGGCGAGTCGGTGAGCCCGCTGCGGTGGTGCGCGGCGGCCCTGCTGGTCGGGGGAGTGGCGCTGACGTCCCTGGCGGGGGCGCGCCGGCCGCGCATCCCGGCACCGGAGACGCCGGAGCCGGCACGGGCCGCCTGAACCGGCCGCGTGCCGCCTACTGCTTGGGCGCGCCCACCCGCAGCAGGTACTCCCGCCCGGCGTCCAGCAGCCCCGGCAGCTCCGGCGCCCCCGGGTGCCAGCGCTTCTCGTACTCCCAGCAGACCCAGCTGTCCGGGTCCAGCGTGTCCAGGCAGGCCGCCAGCGGCAGCACCCCGGCCCCCAGCGCCAACGGCTCGGTGTCCTCCGCCGACGCGATGTCCTTCACCTGTACGTAGCCCAGGTGCGGGGCCAGCACCGCATGGCTGGCGGCCGGCTCCTCGCCCGCCAGCCAGGTGTGCATGACGTCCCACAGCGCGCCGATCCGCCCGTGCCCGACCGTCCCGACGACGCGGGCCACATCGACGCCGGCCCGGTGCGAGTCGTGGGTTTCCAGCAGGATGCGAACGTCCCGGTCGGCGGCGTGCTCGGCGGCGGCGGCCAGCCGCCGGGCGGCGTTCGCGTCGGCCACGGCGGGGTCCTGGCCGCCGCCGCCCGGGAAGACCCGGACGTTCTGCGCGCCCAGGTCGTGCGCCAGGTCCACCAGCCCGGCCAGCTCCTCCAGCACGGGCGCGTCCTCGCCCTCGGCGGCGGCCCGGACATACCCGGCGACGGTCAGGATCTCGATGCCGCCCTTCCCGAACTCCTCGACGACGGCGGCCCGTTCGGCCGGGGTCAGGCCCGGGTGCACCGGCTCCTCGGGGTGGGCGCGCAGCTCCACCCCCTGATAGCCGTGTCCGGCGGCGAGCCGGACGACATCGGCGACCGGCATCCCGGGGACTCCGAGGGTCGAGAAAGCGAGCTTCACGTGCGTGGTCCTTCCGTCGTCGTCCGGCCGCCCTGCCGGCCCGGCCTCAGCAGGGCTCCCGGAGCAGCTGCTCCAGACTATCCAGCAGCCTCAGCGCGTCCGCCCGCTGCCGGGGCCCCAGCCGCCCGCCCGGCTCCGGACCACCCGCGCGGGCCTGGGCGTGCGCCGCCATCCGCAGGGCCGCGGCGGCCTGCCGGGCGAACATGGCGAGCAGGTCCAGTTCCCGGATGTCCGTGCGGGCGCGGGGCGAGGGGTCGAGCACCTCCAGCACACCGAGCACCCGGCCGTCGCTGATCAGCGGGGCCGCCATCAGGGCACTGGGCACGAACTCGGTGGACTCGGCGAGCGCACGGTCGAACGAGGTGTCCGTGCTGAGGTCGTCCACCACCATCGGCTCACCGGACGTCGCCACCCAGCCCGCGATCCCGCGGCCGGCCGGGAACCGACGGCCCACCAGGAACTCCTCGCCCCGGCCGGAGACCGCCTGGAAGACCAGCTCGTCCGTCTCCTCGTCCAGCAGGAAGACCGAGCTGGCCGCCGCGCCGAAGATCGCGCGGGCCACGTCGACGACGGACTGGAGGAGCTCGCGCCGGTGCGGGTCCGCCGACGGCACCGTGCCCGCGGCGGACACTGATTCAGTTCTCGGAGTCATCACAGACCTCTCCTGCCGGGGTGGGAAGCCGCGGACCGAACCGCACGTTGGCCGCGGAGAGATAGAGGGCGTTCTTGAGCTGGAAGGCCGTCATCCTGGGATGGGCCGAGAGCAGTCGCGCGCACAGCCCGCTGATGTACGGGGTCGCGAAGCTGTTCCCGGTGGTACGGATCGAGGTGCCGCCCAGCCAGGGCACCGTCACGTTCTGGCCGGGGGCGAAGAACTCCACCGGCGGGTCGGGGTTGTAGAGGTGCAGGTCCGGGTCCTCCTCCTGGTGGCTGCCCACGGAGATCACCGAGGCGAACCGCCACGGGTAGCTCTCCACCGGGGAGTTGTGCGCCGAGGCGACGACTACCGTGCGGTTGAAGTAGGCGTGGTCGGCCAGCGCGTGCAGCTCCTCGGCGAACCGTGCGCGGGTGGTGGACAACGACAGGTTCACCACGTCGAACCCCTGCTCCACCGCCCAGCGCAGCCCGGCCAGCAGCACGTCCCCGGTGCCGGAGAACCGCTCGCCCAGCACCCGCACGCTGTGCAGTTCGCACTCCGGGGCGGTCCGCCGGATGATGCCCGCGCAGGCGGTGCCGTGTCCGCAGGAGTCCCCGGTGCCGGTCGGCCGCACCTCGGTCCCGCCCGTCTCCGGGTCCTTGACCACCACCCATGACCCCGCGACCGGGCCGACGCCCGGATGGTCGCGCTCGACGCCCGAGTCCACCACGCAGACCCGCACGCCCCGCCCGGTGCCCGGTACCGCCCCGGCGCGGTGCCCGGGGCCCGGGTCCGCGAGGACCGTCACGTCGTCGGGTCCGCGTCCGCGCAGACTCCAGGTCAGTCCCGGCCCTGGTGCCGTGTCCGTGGTCGTCATCCCTCAGCTCATCTCCGTCGTGGCCGCCGCCGCTCCCGCGGCGAGCCGCGCGGCCCACCGCTCGCCCGGCAGATGTCCCTTCTCCGCGAACCCCTCCCGGGCCTCCCGCGCCGCCGCCGCCGCGCCCGCCGCGTCGCCCAGCAGCGCCAGCGTCCGCGCCCGGTCCAGTGCCGCGGTGGCCCGCACCAGCGGGGAGTCGGTCAGCAGGGAGTCGCGTACGGCACGGTCCGCGTGGCGCAGGGCCGCCTCCGCGTCCCCGGCCCCCGCCGCCAGCCGGGCCCGCAGCCCCGCCAGGTCCACCCGGTCCGCGTGCGGCAGCGAGCGCGACGCGTCGACCCCGTCGAGCCACCGGCCGGCACCGTCCGGCCGGCCGTCGTCGAGCAGCAGCCGCGCCGCCTCCAGCGCGATGGCCGGGCGCATGGACCGGGCCCCGCCGCGCTCCGCCGCACGGTCCGCCCCGACGAGCAGCTCCAGGGCCGGTCCGGTGCGCCCCAGCAGCGCCTCGACCGTCGCCCGGAACACCGGCAGGAAGACCGCCGCCTCCGCGTACCCCAGCTCCTCGGCCAGCCGTTCCGCCTCGGCCAGGCACTCCCCGGCCCGGTCCGCCCGGCCGTGCAGCGCGTGGAGCACGGCCAGCGGACAGTTCAGCGTGGTCCGTACGGCGGGGCGGCCGGCGCCGTGCGCGGCGAGCAGGTCACGGCAGCGGGTCACCGCGACCGGCACCGGCTCCGGGCCGCGCCACAGCGAGATCCCGATCGCCCCGAGCGCCGCCGCCCGTTCCGGCTCGGCCTCGGCCCGCACCGCGTGGTCCAGGGCCAGGGTCAGGTCGCGGTCGGCCTCCTCGTGCCGGCCCGCCAGCTGCAGGCGCTGCGCGAGCCGCAGCCGGGCCCGCGCCTGCCCGACCCAGTCCCCGGCGGACTCGAAGAGCGGCAGCACCGACCGGGCCGTGGCCGACACGCTCGCCGAGGCCGGGTCCAGCACCGCCAGCGCGAGCCGGGCGTGCGCGGCCTCCACCGGTGCCGTCCCGATGACCAGCACCTGCCGCAGCAGCCGCTCGCCCTCCTCGGAACGGCCGAGCGCGAGACGCACCTCGCCGAGCCGCCGCAACACCGGCGCCGCGGCCGGATCACCGGCCGGGTGCAGATCCGCGGCGCGCTCCAACAGGCCCTGGGCCCAGTGCAGATCGGAACGGGCCAGGGCCTGCGCACCGGCCGCGCCGAGCGCGGCGGCGGCCCGGACCCGCAGCGCGGCGGCCCGGTCGTCGGCCAGGCCGAGCTCGGTGCGGTACCGGTACGCCCGTTCCAGGTGTCCGCCCACCGCCGCCTCGCCCGCCGCCGTCACACTGGGCAGCTCGGAGGCCCAGGCGTGCCGCTCGGCCTTGGCCCGTTTCGACAGGGAGGCGTACGCCACCTCCTGGACCAGACCGCTGCTGAACCGGTGCCGTCCGGCGCCCGGTTCGCCGCCGGGCGCGGTCTCGACCAGCCGGCGCCCGCACAGCCGGGCCAGCGCGCGGGCGACCCGGCCGCGGTCGTCGTCCGGTGCGGACGCGCCGGTGCGGGCGGCCGGGGCGGTCCGGGCCGCGCCCTCCGTCTCGCGTGCCGCCCGGGTCAGCCGGACGAGCTCCCGGGCGGTGAAGTCCCGGCCGACGACCGCGGCCAGGTCCAGGGTGGTGCGTTCGGCCCGCTCCAGCGCGCCGATCCGGGCACCGAGCAACGCCTGGAGGGTCGGCGGCAGAGCCGCGCCCCGCACGGGCTGCGCACCCCCCGGCGCCGGGCCCGCGGGGACGAGGAGCTGCTCCAGGTAGAGCGGGTTGCCCTCGGCCCGGTCGTACAGATCACGGTCGTACGCGTCGGGGGCGGACGGGGCGGTGCATTCCGGGGCGGTTCCCGTGCCAGTCCTGGTCAGTTCGCGGGCCAGCAGGGCGGCCTCCTCGCGCGGCAGTCCGGTGAGCGGCAGGATCCGCGCCCCACCCGCGTCCGGGGCGGCGTCCGGGGGCCCGTCCGGGCGGCCCGGACACACGATGAGTCCGCCCGCCCGGCCCAGCGGCCCGGCCAGCCGGTTCACCGCCCGCACCAGCAGCGGCTCGGCCCAGTGCCAGTCGTCGAGGACCAGCAGGACCGGCCGCCGCCCCGCGGTCCGGGACAGCACGGTGATCAGCGCGGCGCACATGTCCTCGAACGGGGCGTTGGGCGTGCCGTCGTGCAGCAGACCGCCGCGCAGCAGCGCCCGCGCGTCCGCCACGGATGCCCCGTCCCGGCCTGACGCCCCGTCCAGTGCCTCCCGGGCGACGGGCGAGCCGAGCACCTCCCGTACCGCGTCGGCCAGCGGCGCCAGGGTGCCGTGGTCTCCGTAGCTGCGGCAGCGCCCGGTGCCGACGGCCGGCCGCCCGGGTCCGCCCAGTCCGGTCAGCCACTCGCGCGCCAGCCGGGTCTTGCCGGTACCCGCGTCACCGACGAGGCGGACCAGCCCCGGGCCGGCCCCGCGCACGGTGCGCTCCAGCGCCTCGTCCAGCGCCGCCAGTTCCGTGGCGCGGCCGATGAACGGTACGTCGAAACGGCGCAGCAGCTCCGGGTCGTCGGCGCCGAGCGCGATCAGCCGGTACGCGTGCACGCTGTCGGTCTTGCCCTTGAGCCGCAGCGGACCCGTCTCCTGCACGACCACCGTCGGGCCTGCGGCCTCCAGGGTCTGCGGGCCGATCAGGATCTCGCCGGCCGCCGCGTTCTGCTCCAGCCGGGCCGCCACGTTCACCGTCTCGCCAGAGATCAGTGCCTGCCGGGTGCTGGCGTCGGAACTCGCCACCACCTGGCCGGTGTTGACACCGATGCGGATGTCGAGCCGGATGCCCAGGGTGGTTTCGAGCTCGGTGTTCAGCTCCGCCAGCGCCTCGCGCATGCCGAGCGCCGCGGCGAGCGCCCGCCGCGCGTCGTCCTCACGCATCACCGGCACCCCGAACACCGCCATCACGGCATCACCGATGAACTTCTCCGGGGTGCCGCCGTGCGCCTCGATCCGCTCGCTCATCACGGCGAAGTAGCGCAGTGTCACGGTGCGCAGGGTCTCCGGGTCCAGCAGTCCGGACAGCGCCGTGGAGCCCACCAGATCGCAGAAGACCGCGGTGACCAGCTTGCGTTCGTCCTCCGGCGCCGCGGCGACGGGGGACGGGCACGGGGTGCCGCAGGACGGGCAGAACCGTGCGGCGGCGGGCAGTTCGTGCCGGCACGAGGTGCAGTTCATCAGGGCTTCCTCTCTGCTTGGCCCGGCCGGAGCGGCGGGCCGGGTCACGGGAACCGGCCCGCCGCGCGGTGGCGGGTCCCGACGGGGCGCGACCCGGGCGGCACCCGGGGCGGTCGTCCTCAGAAGAGGGCGCCGCCCGCGATCTCGCCGTGCGCCTGCACCTCGGGCCCCACGGCGTCGAGCCGGCTCTTGATGTCGAGCAGCACGGCGAGTTCCTCCGGTGCGAGGTCGTCGAGCACCTGGCGCTGTTCATCGGTGAGCAGATCGACGGCGAAGCCGGCGCCGTACAGCACGGCGAGCCGGTCCGGTGGTTCGGTCATGTCTGGCCTTCCCTCGGGTCGGACCGCCCGGCTCCCCGCACCGGCGGCGCCGGTCCGGTGCGCCCGAGCCGGACGAACAACTGGGTGAGCGCGTCCGTGGTGTGCAGGGCGCTGACGGCGACGGCCGTCTCCTGGGCCCGCGACAGCGGCAACCGGTCGAGCAGCGCGTGCAGTTCGCCGGCGTGACCGTCGTCGAGCCGCGCGTGCTCGTGCACGGTGCGGAAGGCCGGGGCGGGCAGCCCGGTCGCGCGGGCCAGCCGGGGCGCGAGACCGGCTGCCGGGGCGTGCCCCTCCAGCACCGCGATGTAGCCGAGCAGCGCCACCGGGTGGTGGTGCTCGATCCAGTAGTACTGGGCCCCCGCCAGGGAGGCGACGAGCGGGGAGGGGACCGGGTCGAGCGCGGCCCGGGGCCCGCTGCCCGCCGCCGTCAGGTCCTCCAGCAGCCAGGTGTCGTGCCCCGCCTCCTCCCGGATGTGCTCGTCCAGGTACGCGGCCAGCGGCGCCCCGAGCGGATCACCGCGACGGGCCAGCAGCCCGGCCCGTTCGGCGGCACGCTCCATCAGCGGCACGGAGGCCCGGATGACCGTGTGCATCGCGCACAGGTACGCCCGGTAGCGGGGCAGCAGCCCCTCGGGCCGCCACAGCGCGGCCGACGAGGCGCGCAACGCCGGTTCGGCGAAGGCGAGTTTGGCCCGCAGCCGCTCGGAGGCCCTTGGCCCGTGCCCGCCGCCGTGTGCCCCCGGGACGCGCACGGCGGCGTCCCGGGCGGGCCGCCCGGCGGCCGGTGCCGGGCACGGCGCCGCGGTCGTTTCCCCGGTACGTCCCGGTGCCCCCGCGGCCGGGTTCACGACCCGGTGCCTTCCGTCGCCGGACGCGGGTTCCCGCCGCCCGGGGCCGCCACCAGACCGGCGTACGCGGCGCAGCCGTGGCGCCGTACCAGCGCCACCGGCCCCTGCTCGTGCTGCCGGCGGGCGGCGGTCAGATCGAGCAGCGCGCCGGCGGCTCCCGAGGCCAGCTCCTCGGCCGCCGCGACCACCTCCGGCAGCGCGCCCAGCCGTCGGCAGTCCCCGCAGTAGGAACCGGCCGGTGTGCCGGGTGACCAGCGCTGCCGCAGATGGGCCGGGCCGACCGTGCGGACGAGACGCAGCAGCGGCGAACCGAGCGTCCGCGCCCGTACCGCGGACCAGTCGTCCACCGCCACATGGCCGAGCCGCAGATGCGGCGGTACGGGGCGGCGGTCCACGGTGTCCTGGTTGCAGCAGGCCACGACCGTGCCGTCGAAGACGACCACCGGCCAGGCGGCCATCGCGCACGGCAGCGCGCCCCCGCCGTCCGGCACGGTCCGGGCCGGGCGCGCCCAGGACGCCGCCCGGCCGAACGGCCGCACCTCGTTGACCAGGGACGGCACCGTACCGCCGAAGGTCCGGCCGATGTCCGCGGTGACGTCCGCGAGATAGCCGTCGTCCTCCCCGGTCCCGGTGAGATGGAAGCTGACCGCCACCCCCAGCTCGCGGATCTCGCGCACCGCGCGGAACACCGCGGCCCGGGGCACCTCCCGCTCGTGCGGCAGGTCGAGGCTGGCGGAGAAGTGGTCGAGCCCGCGCACCGCACGCCGCACCGGTTCCGGGAGTCCGCCGGACCGGGCGAAGAACATGCCGCTGAGCAGCGCGGTCCGGGTTCCGGCGGCCCGCGCGGAGCGGGCGAGCGAGGCCACCAGGCCCGGCCGGAGCAGGGGTTCGCCCCCGGTCAGCATCATCACCTCGGGCCGGTCGGCGGCGGTGAACGAGGAGACGAACCGCTCCAGCGCGTCCGCCTCCGGCTCCTCCCGCACCTGTGGTCCGGAGCCGGTGGAGCAGTGGGTGCAGCGCAGCGGACAGCGGCGGGTGAGGGTGACCAGCACTCCACCGGCCGGGTCCGGCCGCAGTCCGATGAGTTCGGCGAGTTCCATCCGGCCGTCTCCTTCGGGCGTAGGGGCGCGGCGCGCGGCCGCGTGCGCGGACACAGCGTCCCGCCGGGCGGTTCGCCGGCGGTCCGGAACCGGTTCGGGGCCGGTATGGCCGCAGGCCGGACGGCGTCCGCCGGCCCGCCCCGGGCCCCGCCGGCCGCCCGCCCGCCCCCGCCCATCCCCGGTGAACTGCCGTGATACCGCCGCCATACCGCCGTCGAGCCGTTCGCCAGGCCGGGGCTCCTAGCTTTCTGGTCAGCGGCAGGCACCCGCCGGCCGCTACCGGAAGAACCGGGGCACGCCCCGGAACGACCGGGGACCGCAGAGTCATACGAGTGGATGGAGACCACCATGGCCGAGAACACCAAGCCCGCCGGCGACGACAACGAGACCCCCGAGGTCGAGGCGCACAGCTCCGTTCTGGACCTGCAGGAGACCGCGGGCGTCCACGAGCGCGAGGTCGACGGCAGCTGCGTCAGCACCGTGAGCCTCATCCTGTCGGAGCAGTAAGGGCTGATCACCGGGCCGCGGCGCCACCCGGGGGAGGAACCTTCCCCAGTGGCGCCCCGGCCGGCCGAAACGGGGCGGCTCCGTGACACGGAGACCGCCCCGCCTCGATTCTCCGGGCCGGGCCCCCGCGTTCACCGGGCCCCACCCCCCTGCCGGGCCGTCGCCCTCGCCGGGCCACCGGCCGGGCCCTGTCCCCGCATCACCGACCGGGAGCCGACGATGGCCGCCTCGCTACGAAACAACCGGGACTTCCGACTGCTCTGGATGAGCGGCCTGTTCGCCGTTCTCGGCACCCAGATGACCGCACTGGCCCTGCCGCTCCTCGTGCTCCGCGAGACCGGATCGGCCGTGCAGGCCGGCGCGATCGGCACGGTGTCCGTCACCGCGGTCCTGATCACCATGCTCCCCGGCGGCGTGATGGCCGACCGGGTGGAGCGCCGCAGACTCATGCGCCTGTGCGACCTGGGCAGTTTCTGTGTCGTCGGCGCCCTCGTCGTGGCGGTGTGGACCGGACACGTGCCGCTGGTCCTGGTACTGCTGGTCGCGGGCGCGGGCGCCGTCATCGGCAGCCTCTACGGGCCCGCCGCGTTCGGGCTGATGAGGAGCGTCGTGCCCGCCGAGGACATGGGGACCGCCACCGCCCGCCTCCAGGCCCGTACCGCCACCGCGCGGCTGGTGGGGCCGATGGTCGGGGGCGCCCTGTTCGGTCTGCACCCGGTCCTGCCGTTTCTCGCCGAGGCCATCGGGCTGCTGCTGTCCACGGTCTGCGTGGCCCTGGTACGCACCCGGTCCAGGTCCGAGAGCGAGGCCGGATCGGCTTTCAGCAAGGCCGAGTTGACCGCCGGGCTCTCGTTCCTGTGGCGGCTGCCCTATCTGCGGACCGTGCTCCTGGTCTTCGGGCTCGGCATGAACTTCGCCTTCGGCGCCCTGACGTTCACCGCGCTGACCGTCTTCTCGGGTGGCGGAAGGTCCGGGCTCGGCGGCGGCACCGTCGTCACCTTCATCTCGGTCGGGGCCCTCAGCGGCGCGCTCCTCGCACCCCGGCTGCGCCCCGAACGCCACACCTGGGCGCTGATCGCCGCCACCTGCTGGTTCTGCGTGGTGAGCGCCCTCGCGATGGCCTGGGTCCGGGTCCCGTTGTTCGCCGGGCTGCTCTGCGCCGCCTGCATGTGTCTGTCCACCGTGGCCAGCATCGGCTTCCTCTCGACCCTGCTGGCCGTCACCCCCGGCGACCGGGTGGGCAGGGTGCAGAGCGCCGCCGGGTTCCTCTCCTCCCTGGTCCAGCCGTTCGGGCCGCTGGCCGGGGGCGCGCTCCTCACCGCCTTCGGCAGCCGGACGACGTTCGGGGCGATCGCCGGGGTCCTCGCGGTGTCCGCCGCCGTCGTCACGTTCGCCCCGTCCGCCCGGCCGGGCGCGGCGCCGCCCGGACCCGACGCACCGGCCGCCCCGTCCGACCCGGAGCCGGCGGAGGCCGCGGACGCACGCCCCGTACCGGACGCACCGCCCGCACCGGCCACGGCCGAGACCCCCGCGGACCGCACCGGGGCCGGCAGCCCCCGCCCCTGACCACGAGCCACCCGGAGGTATGCCGTGCCCGGCATCCAGGAGACCCAGCTGTACTGCCTCGCCGACCGCCGCTACTACGAGACCCCGGACCGGCTGCCCGACGAGGACACCCGCTACCCGCTCGACCGCGCCGAACCGCCCGCCGGCTGGCGGCGCGGCACCGGCGGCCTGTGGAGCGCGCTGCACCCCGAATCCGCCCGGCTCCCCGAACAGGGCTGGAAGATCCACGTCTCCACCGTCCCGGAGGAGGCCGGGCGCACCCTCGCCGACACCGCCCGGATCTGCCTGGAACAGGGCGTGGCCTTCAAGTTCCTGCGCAGCGCCCGTGCCCTGCGGCTGATGTCGGCGAAGTACATGAACCGGTCCGGCGCGGGGAAGTTCATCACCCTCTACCCCGAGGACGAGCCCGCGCTCCTGAAACTGCTCGACGCCCTGGGCGAGGCCCTGGAGGGGCGCAGCGGACCGTACATCCTCAGCGACCTGCGGATCGGGAACGCTCCCGTGCACGTCCGCTACGGCGCGTTCGTCGAACTCTGGTGCCGGGACGCCGACGGGGAACGGGTCCGCGCGATGCGCCACCCGTCCGGCGGACTCGTCCCCGACACCCGGGGCGTGGTCTTCCGGATACCGGAGTGGGTCACCGTCCCCGAACCGTTGCGCCCCCATCTGGCCGCCCGTGCCGCCGCCCGCGACGACGGCTTCCCCTACGTGGTCACCGAGGCGCTCCAGTTCTCCAACGCGGGCGGCATCTACCTGGCCGAGCACCGCACCACCAAGCAGCGGGTGGTGCTGCGCGAGGCCCGGCCGTACTGCGGACTCGACCCCGCCGGGGACGACGCCGTCACCCGGCTGCACCGTGAGCACCGGGCCCTGACCCGGCTCGCCGGACTCGACTGCGTGCCCGAGGTGTACGGCGTCCGCACGGTCTGGGAACACCACTTCCTGATCGAGGAGTACATCGAGGGCACCACCCTGTTCGACGAGATCGTGGAGCGCTTCCCGCTGGTGCGCGGCGAACGCACCCCCGCCGAACTCGACGCCTACTCCCGCTGGGCGCAGTCCGTCACGGACGGGATCGCCCGCGCCCTCGACCGCATCCACGCCCGCGGACTGCGGTTCGCGGACGTGCACCCCGCCAACGTCATCATCCGCCCCGACGGCCGTGTGGTCCTGATCGATTTCGAGTACGCCACCGGCCTCGACGACCAGGACACCCCCCTGGCGGGTGCCCCGGGCCTCCAGGCCCCGTACGGCACCAAGGGCGTCGAGGCGGACGACTACGCGCTCTGGGCGATCTGGCTGCACATCCTGATGCCGCTGATGGAGGTCACCGACCACGACCGGGGCAAGGCCCTCACCATCGAACGCTGGGCCCGCACCCGGTACGGTCTGGGCCCCGACGCGGGCCCGCCCCGCCCCGCCGCGCTCTCCCGCGGACTGCCGGCGGACAGCGGCGAGGCGACGGTGGACGCGCTGCTGCGCGGCCCGGAACCGGACTGGCCCGGCATCCGCGAAGGGCTCCTCGCGGGCATCCACGCCGGGGCCGCGCCGGACCGCACCGACCGGCTCTTCCCCGGCGACCCGGCGGGCTTCACCACCGGAGGCGTCTGCGCCGCGCACGGTGCCGCCGGGGTGCTGTACGCCCTGCACCGCGTCGGCGCCCCGGTCCCCGGCGAGTACGTCGACTGGCTGGCGCGTACGGCACTGCGCCGCGACCCGGACGCCCCCGGCGGGCTCTTCGACGGGCTGCCCGGTGTCGCGCTGGTCCTGGCCAGGCTCGGCCGGCGAGAGGAGGGCCGCGAACTCCTCGACCGGGCTCTGCGGGCCCCCGCCTCCTCGTCGGCCGACCTGTTCACCGGTACGGCGGGAACGGCGCTGGCGGCCCTGCGGTTCGCCACCGGCGGCGCCGGCGCACCCGACGGGGAACTCCTGGACCGTGCCCTGCGGACCGCCTGGGAACTCGACTCGCTGGTCCGCGACGGGGCCACCGCCGACGGCCCGTCCGCCCCGCACTCGGCGGGTCTGCTGAGCGGGCTCTGCGGGGCCGCGCTGCTCCACCTCGAACTGCACGCGCACACCGGCGAGGAGTGGCTGCTCGACGCCGCCGGGGCGGCGCTCGCCCGGGAGGCCGGCCACTGCGTGACCATGCCGGGCGGCAGCGTGCAGGTGAAGGACGGGAAGCGCCATCTGCTCTACCTGGACCAGGGCAGCGGCGGCGTGGCCCTGGTCGCGCAGCGCTACCTGGCTCACCGGGAGGACCCGGCGCTCGCCGCGCTGCTGCCCGGCATCGGGCAGGGATGCGTCCTGGAGTTCATCCGCGAACCGGGGCTCTTCAGGGGCCGCAGCGGACTGGTGGCCACCGCCCACCAGCTCTCCGGCGGCACGCCGGGACCCGCGGTGCTGGACTCGGTGCGGAACCTCTCCTGGCATCTGGTCGCCGAACAGGACCGCCTGCTGGTGCCGGGCGCCCGGCTGCGCCGGTTCTCCGCCGATCTCGCGACCGGCGCGGCCGGGGTGCTGCTCGGCCTGCACACCGTGCTCGCCGCACCGGACGAACGGCCCGACCTGCTGGACGTGCTGACGCTGGGATGACGGGAGGCCGCCGCCCGCGGCCCGTCCGGCGGGCTACGGGCGGTGGGCCCCGGCCGGCTCCGGGGCGGGCTCCGGGGCGGGCTCCGGGGCGGGCTCCGGGGCGGCGCAGCGCTCGCGGGCGTACAGGCCCGTCAGGCGCGGCAGTTCGTACAGCACGCAGTGCGCGGTGACCTCGCCGCTGGGGGAGGACACCGCCCCGGCGTCTATGAGCGACTCCACCGTCCGCAGCGCCTGCCGCTCACCGCAGCCGAGCGCCGCCATCGCATCCGGCAGGGTGAACGGGCCTTCCCCGACCGCGCGGGCCAGCAGGGTCAGCGCCTGCCCGCTCCCGGGCGACAGGTCCTGCCAGCCGGAGGCCAGCCGGGCGCGCACCGAGATGTCACCGGCCACCAGCTCGTCCAGCGCCCCGGCCGGATCGGCCAGCCGTTCCGCGTACTCGGCCAGCGGCAGATGGCGCAGCACCGCCAGCCGCATCCCGCTCACCCGCACCGCCAGCGGAAGCAGCCCGCAGGCGTCGGCCATGCGCAGCGCGGCGGCCCGGTCCAGCCCCACCCGCCCCGGCCCGATCAGCCGGCCCAGCAGCGCCAGCGCCTCGGCCGGGGCCAGCGGCGGCAGCGCGATCCGGTGCACCGGCGCCAGTCCGGCCAGCTGGCCGCGCGCGGTCAGGACGAACGAGCTGTCCCCGGTTCCCGGCAGCAGGGCCCGCACGGCCGCCTCGTCCGGTACGTCGTCGAGCACGACCAGCGCGCGGTGCGCGGCCAGCCAGTGCCGCCAGTGCTCGGTGTCCGTCATCGGTTCCGCCGGATCCGGACCGCCGGTCAGCCGGGCCAGCTCGCCGACGAGCGCCGCGGCGGGGCGCACCGCCCCCTGTCCGTCGCGGACCCGGATGCGGATCCGGCCGTCCGGGAACCGGTCCGCCAGCAGATGGGCCGCCCGCACCGCGAGTGCCGTCTTCCCGGTACCGGCGGCTCCGGTGACCGCCACGACCCGGCCGCTCTCCGTGCCCAGAACGTCCAGCAGCTCGCGCAGTTGCTCGCCCCGGCCGGTGAAATCGGGTACCTCGGTGGGCAGTACCGCCCGCAGCGCGGGGGCCCGGCGCGCCGGAGCGGTGTTCCCCGGCCGGGCCGCGGTGTCCCGGCCGGTCAGCATCGCGCGGTGCCGGGCGGCGATGGCCGCCCCCGGTTCCAGCCCCAACTCCCGTGCCAGCAGCTGGCGGTAGTCGTCGTACACCGCGAGCGCCTCGGCCCGGCGGCCGGTCCGGTGCAGTGCGTCCATCCACGCCGCCCGGATGCGTTCGCGTGACGGATGCCGTTCGGCGAGGTCCCGCAGTCCGTCCACCACGGCGGGCGCCCGCCCCAGCGCGATCTCCGTCTCGGCCCAGTCCTCGTGCACGGTCAGGCACCGCGCCTCCAGCCGCTCCGCCTCCGCGGCCACCTCCGGCGAGTCGCGCAGATCGTGCAGCGGCGGCCCCTGCCACAGGTCCAGCGCCCGGCGCAGCAGACCGGCGGCGGCGCGCGGATCGCCGTCGTCGGCGGCCCGGCGGCCGGCCGCGGCCAGTGACCGGAAGCGCAGCGAGTCCAGCTCGTCCTCGCCGACCCGCAGCAGATAGCCGCCGCAGGAGTGCACCAGCCGCTCCCCGCCACCGCCGTCCGGGCCCTCGGGACACCGTGCGCCGAGCAGCGTACGCGCGGAACTGATGTACACCTGGAGGTTCTTGCGCGCCGTGCGCGGCGGCGCGTCCGGCCACACCGCGTCGGTGAGCACGTCCACCGGGACCGGTGTGCCCGGCCGGCTGAGCAGCATGGCCAGGACCAGCCGCTGCTTGCGCGGCCCGAGGAGCAGTGGCCGTCCGTCCAGCTGCCCGGTGAGCGGGCCGAGGACCGAGAGGTTCAGCGCACCGGGCGACGGGGAGCGGGTGGGGGGTCGGGTCATGGACGGGCCTCCGAAGAACCGGGGGACGGGAGTGGCGGGCTGCCGGTCGCACCCCTGGATCGTCCGCCGGAGGCAGCGGCCCCCACATCGGTGCCGGACCCGCATGTTCCGTACCGGGACCCGACCAAATCCGCCGAGCGCCCCCATGTTGGGCCCGGGTACCCGTCATCCGTACCCGGCGGAGACGGCGCAGGGACGGGGGAGACGGCGCAGGGACGGGGGAGACGGCGCGGGGCCGGGGGAGCCCCGTCGGGCCCGGCACCCGGCCGTCGCACTCGGCCCCGTGTCAAAGCGCTCGCCCCGCGTCCAGGCGATCCCCCCGAGTCAGCCGCCCGCGTCCAAGGGCTAGTCGCGTTCGGCCGCGCACTCGGCGGAGAACTCGCAGAGCGCCGCGCGGTCCGCGCGCCCCGTCTTGCTCAGCAGGCTCGCCATGTGCTTCTCCACCGTGCGCGGCGAGATGGACAGCCGCCGGGCGATCTGCTGGTTGCCCGGCCGCTCCGCCAGCAGCACGAAGACCTCGTACTCGCGCGGTGTCACCCCGCTCGTCCGCAGCGGGGCCGGGATGCGGTCCCAGCCGCCCCGGTGCTGCCCGACGCTGGCCCCCGCCTGCCGCAGCGCGGCCCGGCACGCGGCGGCGACCGGCTGGATGCCCGCCCCGTAGAAGTACTCCTCCGACGCCCGCAGCCAGCCCACGGGCTCGCCCCACCCCTCGGCGAGGGCCGCGTCGGCGACCAGCCGCAGCCCCAGATGGCGGGCGAGCGGAAAGGCGGCGGCGTCGCCGAGGGCCGCCCCGACCGCCCGGGCGGCCCGGTCCGCGTCGCCTGCCCGGCCGTGCAGTACGCCGTCGGCCAGGCGCAGGAACAGCTGGTTCCAGGCCAGGTCCGCGCCGGGGCTCTCCAGGATCGCTTCCAGCTCCGCCCGGCCGCCCCGTCCGTCCAGTGTCCGCAGCAGCGGACGCAGACCGTAACGCCCGCTCAGGTAGAAGAAACTGGGGTGTTCGAGCTCCCAGGCCAGCGAGGCGTCCAGGTCGGCCAGCGCGCCCGCGCGGTCCTCCTCCAGCAGCGCCGCGAACGCCCGGCAGAGCCCCAGTTGCAGCGGGACGAGCAAGGACTCCTCGCCGCCCGCCCGGCGGAACCGGGCCATGGCCCGGTCCAGGTCCCGTCTTCGGCCCCGGTGCGCGGCGAGCGTCGCCGAGGCCAGCAGCAGATAGCGGTGCGCCCCCAGGTTGCGGACCCGGGCGCTGGCGGCCACCGACCGCTCGATGATCTCGTGCGCCCCGTCCCACTCGCCCCGCATCACCGCGTTCATGGCGAGCAGCCCGTCCACGGTCTGGGTCGGCACCAGCGCGCCCAGGGACTGGGCGGCGGTCCGGGCCGTCTCCAGCCGGGCCGGGTCACCGGTGCGCATGAACGTGTTGGCGCCGAGCCGGACCAGCGCCTCCACCCGCCACACCGGCAGGGCGTGCTGCTCGGAGACCGCGAGCATCCGTTCCAGGCACGCGTCGGCCTCGTCGAAGCCGCGCTCCCGCGAGAGCAGCGCCAGCAACTGCCAGGCCTGGCAGGCGACCACCGGAAGACTGCGTTCCTCCGCGATGGCGGCCGCCCGGCGCGCGGCGTCCTGCGCGCGCTCCTGCTGCCCGTGGTCCGCATGACCGGGCAGCAGGGCCAGATGGCCGTCCACCACGTCGAGCGCCGCCTCCAGTTCGGGGCCGACGGCCGTGCCGAGCATGCCCCGCGCGGTCCGGATCTGCCCGGCCGCCTCGTCCACCCGCTCCGCCATCACGGCCGCCCAGGCGATCCGGATATGGGTCTCGCCGCGCTGTTCGGAGGCGTCGGAGCGCGGCGGCACCGGAGGGAGTTCCGCGGTCAGCGCCAGGGCCGTGTCGAGCTCACCGGCCTCGGCGTGGGCGACGGCGAGCGACTCCGTGATGCCCCGCAGATCGCTCTCGTGGGCGAGCGAGCGGGCCCGTTCCAGCAGGATGACGGCGGAACCGGACGCGCCCGCGGCCAGCATCCGGCGGCCGACGCCGGCGAACTGGCGGGCGGCGCCGTGCCGATCGCCTCCGGCCAGTTGCAGCGTCGCCATCAACTGGCGCTGTTCGTCACCGAGTTCGTGCTCGATGGCGGCGAGGGAGAGCGCCGCGCGGCGGGCCGTCGCGGCGCGCTCCGCCGGTGCCAGCGAGGCCACCAGGGCCTCGGCGGTCAGCGCGTGCCGGAAGGTGTAGCGGTCGGGGTCCGCCCCGTCGGGGGCGATGATGTTCGCCTCCACGGCGGAGCGCAGATGGCTGAAGAGCGTGCGGTCGTCGAAGCCGGTGACGGTCTGGAGCACGGTGACCGAGAAGCGGCTGCCCAGCGTGGCCGCGCACAGCAGCAGCTCACGCACCGGTTCGTCGAACCGGTCCAGCCGCCGCGACCAACTGCGCACCACCCCGGTCGGCACCGACGCGTCCGGGTTGGCGTGCTCCTCCCACCGGTCGCCGGCCCGGCGCAGCTGGCCGGAGTCGAGCAGATCGGCGAGCAGCACCTCGACCAGGTACGGGTTGCCGCCCGCGCGGACGGCCAGCCGTTCGTGGGTGGCCCGCGGCACCTCGTCCGGGGCGGCCTCCAGACAGGAGGCGGTCATCTCCCGTACGTCCGCATCACCGAGCGGTGCCAGCTCGCGCACGGTGGCGACCTGCCGCCGTTCCGCCGAGCGCACCAGGTCGAGTGCGGCACCGGGCTCCGGGCGCAACGTCCCCAGCAGCAGCACCGGCAGGTCGGCCACGTTGTCGACGACGTACTCCACCACCGCGATCGTCTCGGTGTCGGAGTCGTGCAGGTCCTCCAGCAGGATCACGCAGCCGTGCTCCTGGCCGAGCACCGACAGCAGCCGCAGCAGCGCCTCGGCCAGCTCGACCACCGTCTCCGGATAGCCGGGGGCGGAACCCTGGCGCCACTCCGGCACCAGCCGGGCCAGTGCCGGACGGTACGGGTCCAGCTCCGGGTCGCTGGGCGTCCCGGCCGCCCGGAACCGTGAGGACAGCGCCTCGATCAGCGGGCGGAACGGCACCACGAGCCCGGTCGACGTGGCCCTGCCGCGCAGCACCGGCATGCCTCGCCCGTACGCCCGGTAGGCGCACTCACCGGCCAGCCGTGATTTGCCGATGCCCGCGTCCCCGACGAAGAAGACCGCACGCCCCGAACGCCGCGAGGCGGTGTCCAGGGCGTTGCTCAGCAGGCCGGTCTCAGCGACACGCCCGACAATCACCGACGAAGTGGCACGCATGGACGCAGGCTACTTGAGCCACTACCCACCGGTCATGGCGTCAAATCCCTTGATACGGGACGGAATTGACTCAGACCCAGGTCATGGTGGTCCACGGCAGGTCCGAGGTGTCGGGGTTGCCGTCCACGGCGCCGAGGATTCTGCTGCGCAAGCCGAGTCTGCCGCCCGCACCCAGGGCGATCCGGCCGACGGGGTGCTCGTCGGCGACGTCGTCGAACTCGCGGGCGCAGAAGGCGGAAGCTTCGGTGGTCTGCATGGTCTGCCTCTTCTCGTGGGAGGTGGTCGTTGTGCGAGCGGTGCGTTGGGACGGGTACGACGCGGTGGTACGTGAGTGGTGCGGCGGTACGGAGCTGTGGTGCGGGTGGTACGTGAGTGGTGCGGCGGTACGGAGCTGTGGTGCGGGTGGTACGTGAGTGGTGCGGCGGTACGGGGCTGTGGTGCGGGGCAGGAACGGGCTCAGTTGGGCGCGACCGGCACGGTGGGACCGGCGAGCAGCAGCACCGAGGGCACCCGGTCGGGGAACCCGGCCCGCAGCAGCCCGTGCCCGATGCCCGCGAGCCCGGTCAGCAGCCCCGGATGCGGTACCTGGCCGGGTGTTCCGCAGCGCGGCTTCGCCCGGTCGGCCGCCGCGAGCAGTGCTCCGGCCCGCTCCAGCCACCGGGCGCGGGCACTCGACGGCTCGCCCCGGCGCAGCAGTTCGAGGACACCGAGCTCGCCGTGGCACAGGCTGTCGTCCGGCGGCGGTTCGGCCCCCGCGATGTCCGCCGCCGCCTCGCGCGCCCAGGCGGACAGCAGCGGGTCGGCCTGCGCCGCCGGGCTGTCCAGCACGGCCAGCGCCACGCCCGTCCGGCCCCGGCACCAGGAGATGTCGCAGTCCACGGCGTCGGTCGCGGCCCGCAGCGCGGCGAGCCCCGAGGCACGGTACGGCTCACCGCCGCCCGCCTCGGCGAAGCGCAGCAGTGCCCAGCCGATCCCGGCGGAGCCGTCGGCGAACCCCGGTGCGCCCGGCAGCGGTGCCGCGCGCAGCAGCCGGGCGGAGCGTTCCGCCGCCCGCCACACGTCGGCCCGTCCCGTGGCCCGGTACCCGGCGAGCAGGGCGGCCAGCCCGCCGGCCGTGCCTCCGCGCACCCCGTACTCGCTCTCGGCGACGGCCGCCGCACCGGTCAACCGCAGTGCCGGTACCACCAGTCGGCCGAGGCGCGGATCGTCCAGCGTGTCCGCGACCTGGGCCAGTGCGTACGCGATCCCGCCGAGCCCGGCGAACGCACCCGAGCCCACCGGGCCCAGATCGTCCGGGCGCGCGTGCAGAGTGTCCAGCAGCCCGGCCAGCGGCGCCAGCGCGTCCCGGGCGGCCGTGGCGTACCGGTCCGCCCCGGTGAGCGCGGCGAGCTGGGCGAGGAAGCACGCCGTACCGGTGTATCCGCCCGCCAGGTCGGCGGCCATCGGCCCCAGCCGCCAGTAGCGTTCGTCGAGCAGCTCCAGGCCGATCCAGTTCAGCCGGGTGGGCCCGGAGTAGGCCTGGGACACCAGCTCGTCGCCGACCGACCGGGCCGCCGCGAGCAGTTGCTCCGGCTCCGGCGCGGTCGCGGCCGTACGGATCCGGCGCGGGCCGGGCCGGGACTCGTGGGCGGGCTCGCGCGAGGTGGTCACCATCGCGGCGCGGATGATGCGTTCCTGGTCCTGCCGGTCCACCGTGTCCATGGCCGCCAGCTTCGCCCGGACCAGGGACAGCCCCGTCCGGGCGAGCGTGCCGGACAGCAGCCGGCCGGTCCCGCTCCACAGACCGGTGCGGTCGGGCAGGGCGGTGAACAGGGGCACGTCGCCCGACCAGAGCTGGGCGATCTCCTCGTCGAGGAGGCCGGGCAGCGCGGCGGACCCCAGGGTGTCGGTGCCCAGCAGCGCGAGCACCTCGTGCCGTTCGGCGGCGTCCTTCATCAGGTCCGGGTGCGTGGACTCGTCCAGGAGCGAGGCGTAGATCCAGGTGGGCCGCGCCACCACCCGCACCTCGTCGTGCGCGAACCGGTCCAGCAGCCCTCCGGTGCACAGGAGTTCGGCGCGGGCCTCCTTGATCGCGGTGTATCCGGCGCGGAAGCCGGCGCACAGCGCGCGGGTGAAGGCGGACGGGTCGGCGGGCGTTCCGGTCAGCCGGGGCCGGTTCGCCGAACCGCCGATCCGGGCCGTCCGGCGCACCAGCCGCATCCGGTCGGTCCCCGCGTCGGCCCAGTCGACGCTGCGCACCGGGGAGTCGGCCGCCTGCCCGCCGCCGATCCCGGACATGTCGAGCGCGCTCTCGTCCCCGACGAGCAGCTGCGGCAGCAGCCCCACCCGGTGCACCGAGTCGTGCAGGGCGCGGGCCGCCGGATCGTCCGAATCCGCGGCGGGCAGCGGCGGGTGGAACAGCGTCTCGACGTCGACGAGTACCGGGTACTCGCCGTCCGCGATCAGGTTCTCGTGGTGCAGGTCGGTGCCGTCCAGCGTGTGCAGCAGGGCCAGCAGCGCGCCCTGGCGCCGGTAGAAGGCCTCGACCTGACGGGCCGAGCGGCAGGGCCGTTCGGCGACGAACTCCACCCAGCCGTACGGGCCCCGGTCCAGCAGGGCGAGCGTACGGAGTCCAGGGGTGCCGGGCTGCGTGTTGAACCACTGGACCAGTTCGTTGAAGTGCCGGTGCGCGGCGAGCGGACGCGGCTTGTAGACCAGCCGGGCACCGTCCTCGAACCGGAGCAGCATCACGGTCCGCCCGCCGCGGTGGCCGTCCCCGGCACCGGGCTCGACCGCCATCAGCCGGCCGTTCCCGGCCTCTTCGCCCCGGGAGGCGCGGACACCCGGCAGCGCCGGCCGGTCGGCGGCGAACCGGACCAGCATCTCGGCCAGCGCGGCGGCGGCGTCGAGCGCGGCACGTGCCAGGATCCGGGCCAGCACGGGGTACGTGGCGCACAGCGCGGTCAGTCCGGACCGGGCGCCGGTCCTGCGCAGGAAGTCGGCGAACCGGTCCTCGGGACCGCGCCCGGCCAGCCGCCCGGCCTGCCGCGCCGTGTGCAGCTCCAGGACCAGGGTCCGGGCGGCGAGCCGCGCGAGCCGCCGGGACAGATGGCGCTCGAAGTCCGCGCGTACGGCGTCCAGATCGACGCACCGGTTCAGCAGCGGCGGCAGACCGTCCCGCATCCGTTGTGCCGCGCAGGCGGTGAACGGGGCGAGGAGGCGTTCGAATCCGCGCAGCCCCGGCAGGTGCTCCCGGCCGTCGAGCACCGCCCGCTCGGGTGCGGCGGACAGCGCGTCCTGGACGAACACCGCCCAGTCCGGGGCGAGTTCGGGTGACGCGTCACCGGTCAGCGCCGGCCGCCACCACGAGCCGTCGGCCCAGGAGGTCCCGTACGCCGTCGGCCGCTCGGCCTCCAGCAGGCCGACCGTATCGGCGGAGGAACCCGCTGCCGCGGCCGGACGTGACGCGGAAGGGACGTCCAGCCGTTCGCCGCCGCCCGCATGGATCTCCGTCATCGCACCTCCTCGGTCCGGCGCCGGCACCACCGGTCCGCCGCACCCCATACTTCCGGCGACGCCCGCGCGGGGCATGGGGGCAACGCCCCCATCTTTCTGCCCGCGGCCCGAACGGGCCCCGGAACGGTCCCGCCGCGCCCCCCGGCCGGAGACCGGAGGCCGGAACCGGGGGCCCGGAGCGGCCGCACCCGGGCCCCCGCGACACCCGCGCCTACCGCCCCCGCGGCGGTGCCGTCGACCCCCGCACCATCAGCTCCGCCGCGATCGTCGCGATCCCCCCGGGCGGCGGTGTCTCCTTGCCCATCGCCAGACGGCCCGCCCGCGCGCCCGCCTCGAAGAGCGGCAGCCGTACGGTCGTCAGCGCCGGGACCGCGTCCACGGAGAACGGCAGATCGTCGAAGCCCGCCACCGAGATGTCCTCGGGGATGCGCAGACCGCGGTCCCGGATCGCCGCGCTCGCGCCCAGCGCCACCGTGTCGTTGGCGGCGACGACCGCCGTCACCTCCGGTTCGCGGCGCAGGAGTTCGAGCGTGGCGTCGTAGCCGGAGCGGCGGTCGTAGGGCCCGTGCACGGTGAGGCGTTCCTCGTCGCCGACGAGCCCCGCCGCCCGCATCGCCTCGCGGTGGCCCTCCAGCCGGTGGCGGGTCGTCGTCCGCTCCAGCGGGCCCGCGACATAGCCGATCCGCCGGTGGCCGAGCGAGAGCAGGTGCTCGGTGAGGCGGCGCCCGCCGCCCCGGTTGTCGAAGGCGAGCGCGGCCACGACCGCCTCGCCGTCCGGCAGCGGGGGCCGCCCGCACAGCACCACCCGGGTGCCCGCGTCCGCGAGCTTGGCCAGCTTGGCGGAGACCGCGGCCTGGTGCGCCGGGTCCTCCACGGCGCCGCCGGTCAGCACGACGGCCGCGGCGCGCTGGCGCTGGAGCAGGGTGAGATAGGTGAGTTCGCGCTCGGGGGAGCCGCCGGTGTTGCAGACGACGGCCAGCTTCTCGCCGCCCGCCCGGCCCGAGCCGTCCCCGGGCCCGCCGATCTCCGTCTGTGCCGCGCCCGCCATGATCCCGAAGAACGGGTCCGCGATGTCGTTGACCAGGATGCCGACCAGGTCGGACGTGGCCGCCGCGAGCGAACTCGCCGGCCCGTTGAGCACATAGTCCAGGTCGTCCACCGCACGCAGCACCCGCTCGCGGGTGGACGCGGCCACCGGGTAGTTGCCGTTCAGCACGCGGGAGACGGTGGCCGGCGACACCCGGGCGCGAGCCGCCACATCCGCCAGGGTGACTGTCATCGCTTTCCTCCGAGGGTTTTGGGCCGGGCCCTCTTGTCCGGGCCGCTGTCGGCAGGCTAGCGTCATCCCGGATAGAAAGCGCTTGCTACGGCTGTATGGAGGAAGTTTCGTGACACGCAGGACAGTGCGCATCGCCATGAACGGCGTCACGGGTCGCATGGGGTACCGGCAGCACCTGGTGCGCTCGATCCTCGCGATCCGCGAGCAGGGCGGCCTCGACCTCGGCGACGGGGACGTGCTGTGGCCCGAGCCGGTGCTGGTCGGCCGCCGCGCCCACGCCCTGGAGGAGCTGGCCGCGAAGCACGGCCTGACCGAATGGTCGACCGACCTCGACGCGGTCCTCGCCGACGACACCATCGACATCTACTTCGACGCCCAGGTCACCTCGGCCCGCGTCGAGGCGATCAAGAAGGCCATCGCGGCGGGCAAGCACATCTACACCGAGAAGCCCACCGCCACGGACGTCGAGGGCGCCCTGGAGCTGGCCCGCATCGCCCGCGACGCGGGCATCAAGCACGGCGTCGTCCAGGACAAGATCTTCCTGCCGGGCCTGCTGAAGCTGAAGCGCCTCATCGACGGCGGCTTCTTCGGCGAGATCCTCTCCGTGCGCGGCGAGTTCGGCTACTGGGTCTTCGAGGGCGACTGGCAGGAGGCCCAGCGCCCGTCGTGGAACTACCGCGCGGAGGACGGCGGCGGCATCGTCGTCGACATGTTCCCGCACTGGGAGTACGTGCTCCACGAGCTGTTCGGCCCGGTCTCCACCGTCCAGGCGCACGTCCAGACGCACATCCCGCAGCGCTGGGACGAGCAGGGCAAGCCGTACGCCGCCACCGCCGACGACTCCGCGTACGGCATCTTCCAGCTGGCGAGCGGCGCGGTCGCGCAGATCAACTCCTCCTGGACGGTCCGTGTCAACCGCGACGAGCTCGTCGAGTTCCAGGTCGACGGAACCCACGGCTCCGCCGTCGCGGGCCTGCGCAACTGCCGCGTCCAGCACCGCTCGGCCACCCCCAAGCCGGTCTGGAACCCCGACCTCCCGGTCACCGAGCCGTTCCGCGACCAGTGGCAGGAAGTCCCCGACAACGCGGTCTTCGACAACGGCTTCAAGGCCCAGTGGGAGCTCTTCCTGCGTCACATCGTCCTCGACGAGCCCTACACCTGGGACCTGATGGCCGGTGCCCGCGGAGTGCAGCTCGCCGAGCTGGGCCTGAAGTCCCACGCCGAGGGCCGCCGCCTCGACGTCCCGGAGCTGTCGCTGTGAAGACGCATCCCGAGCACGGCACACCGGAGCTGATCTGAGTGACCATCCACCTCCCGCAGGGTCCGTACGAACCCCGCACCACCCCGCTCGACCTGGCCCCCGGCACCGGCCCGCTCGCCTCGCGCACGGTCTTCTCCGCCGCCCATGTCGTCGCCGACCCGTACGCCGACATCAGCCCCGACTCGCCGGCCGCCGTCGACTGGGACGCCACCCTCGCCTTCCGCCGCCACCTCTGGTCGCACGGCCTGGGCGTCGCCGAGGCGATGGACACCGCCCAGCGCGGCATGGGCCTGGACTGGGCCGGAGCGGCCGAACTGATCCGCCGCTCCGCCGCCGAGGCGAAGGCGGTCGGAGGCCGCATCGCCTGCGGCGTCGGCACCGACCAGCTCACCGGCCCCGCCACCCTCGCCGAGGTGCGCTCCGCGTACGAGGAGCAGCTCGCCCTCGTCGAGGAGAGCGGCGCCCAGGCCATCCTGATGGCCTCCCGCGCGCTCGCCGCGGCGGCGAAGGGGCCCGAGGACTACCTGGAGACCTACGCCCATCTGCTGCGCCAGGCATCGGAACCGGTCGTCCTGCACTGGCTGGGCCCGATGTTCGACCCCGCGCTGGACGGCTACTGGGGCTCCTCGGACCTCGACGCCGCCACCGACACCTTCCTGAAGGTCATCGCCGAACACCCGGACAAGGTCGACGGCATCAAGATCTCGCTCCTGGACGCCGAGCGCGAGATCGACGTCCGCCGCCGCCTCCCGGGCGGGGTGCGCTGCTACACCGGCGACGACTTCAACTACCCCGAGCTGATCGCGGGCGACGACCGGGGCTTCAGCCACGCCCTGCTCGGCATCTTCGACCCGCTGGGCCCGCTGGCCGCCCACGCGGTACGGGTCCTCGACACGGGTGACACCCAGGGCTTCCGCGACCTCCTCGACCCCACGGTCGAACTGTCCCGGCACCTCTTCCAGGGGCCCACCCGCTTCTACAAGACGGGTGTGGTGTTCCTGGCCTGGCTGGCCGGCCACCAGGACCACTTCACCATGGTCGGCGGCCTGCAGTCCGCGCGCTCGCTGCCGCACCTGGCGAAGGCGTACGAACTCGCCGACCGCCTGGGCCTGTTCCCGGACCCGGAACTGGCCGAGTCCCGCATGCGTACCCTCCTCGCGGTCAACGGAGGCACCCGATGAGCGACGGCCGTCTCTCCGTCAACCAGGAGACCATCAAGCAGTGGTCGCTGCCCGAACTGGCCGAGGGCTGCGTCAAGGCGGGCATCGACAAGGTCGGCCTGTGGCGGGCCCCCGTCCAGTCGTACGGCATCGAGCGCACCGCCCGGCTCATGTCCGACTCCGGCCTCTCCGTCACCAGCCTCTGCCGCGGCGGCTTCCTCACCGCCCCGGACCCGGCGGAACGGGCCCGCGCCCTGGACGACAACCGCGCCGCGATCGACGAGGCGGCGGCCCTGTCCACCGACACCCTGGTCCTGGTCTCCGGCGGCCTCCCCGAGGGCGGCAAGGACCTGTACGGCGCCCGTGAACGCATCGCGGACGCGCTGGGCCTACTGGCTCCCTACGCGGCCGAACGCGGCGTACGCCTCGCCATCGAACCGCTGCACCCGATGTTCGCCTCGGACCGCTGCGTGGTCTCCACGCTCTCCCAGGCCCTGGACATCGCGGAACGCTTCCCCGCCGACCAGGTCGGGGTGGTCGTCGACACGTACCACATCTGGTGGGACGACCAGGCGCCCGCACAGATCGCCCGCGCGGGCGCGGGCGGCCGCATCCACTCCTTCCAGCTGGCCGACTGGATCACCCCGCTCCCGGCCGGCGTCCTGGTCGGCCGCGGCCAGCTCGGCGACGGATCGGTGGACTTCCGCGCCTTCCGCACCCTGGTCGAGGCCACCGGCTTCGACGGCCCGGTCGAGGTGGAGATCTTCAACGAGGACCTCTGGGCCCGCGACGGCGCGGAAGTCCTCGCGGAGGTCGCGGCGCGGTACGCCGAGCACGCCTGCTGACGAGCCGCTTTGCCCCCAAGGCAAAGAGATCGTCAAGGCGTGCAACCGTTCGGCACCCAGCCGAGTCGTATGTGGAGTCGGGTGCTTCCGGGGAGGGATCTGGGGGGATCGGGAAGCCCTGACGGTGGGGGAAAGCGAGGGGGGTCCGGTCAGTCGACCGGGCCCCGTTTCGCCATTCCGGGGGCTCCACTCCCGGGAGGGAGCCCCCGGCCACGACGTGTCAGGAGCCCGAGGCACCCCGGACGGTCGCCTGGACGAGCTCCGCCGCCTCGATGTCACCGATCTGCACGTGGACGGCGTCGGTCCCCTTCTCGTCGGCGAGCCGGAGCCGGTCTGTCGGCTCCCAGCGCAGCTCCGGCGTGAACACCTCGTCATGCTGTTCCGCCTTGAACAGACGCCGGCGCAGGACGGGCCCCGAACGGTCGGCCGCCACGTGGTAGGTGATCCGGCCCTCGGCGTCCAGGGCGTCCAGCGTGCGCCCGTCGAACGTGAGGAAGGGCAGGTCCGCGAGGTGGTTCTGAAGCTTGCGGGGCCTGATGGACACGCCGGTCAGGTCGAGGAGCCCGGCCCCGTCCTGAAGGAACTCGCCCCCCCGCTCGTAGAAGAGGACCAGCGGCTCGTAGAGGTCGGGCAGGTCGGGCAGCGCGATGTCGCCCCGCGCGTGGAGTGCCGCGAACCGTACTGCGGCCCCGCAGGTCTTCCGGGCGCCGTACGCGACCTTCTTGAGGCACGCGTCGAGCTCCGCGGCAAGCTCCGGCGGGAGCTGGAAGTCCTTGTCGACGTACTGCGTGACGTCGAAGAAGGGCCATTCGGCCTCGGCGCCGTACGCCTGGGCCCACAGCGCGGCCCGTCTGAGGTACTCATGCATCAGCAGACGGCGGGACTGCGCGTGCTCGAAGGCGTGATCCCAGTCGCCGGACCAGTCGGCCGCACGCAGCCTCTCCAGCAGGGCGAGCGTCGATCCATCGGTCATTACAGGTCCAGTCCCTTCGAACGGAGCTCCTGGAAGGCAGCCTCCATCACCTCGTCGATGTTCGAGAGGTCGGTCGCCAGCTCGATCTTCGGCGCATCGAGCCCCAGCCCCTCCCACTGGGCGAACCCGCCCCTGCGCTCACTCACCGTGAGCTCGTGGGCCCCCGCGTCCGCCCAACTGTCGGGCCAGGCACGGTAGTGGCCGTCGGCGACACCGTTCACCATGTCGACCTCCCACGACTGCGGGCGGTCGAACACGTAGGGGAGCCCTGCCTCCATGAGGTGACTTTCCATGTACTCATGCGCCACGAGGCGCTGGAGTTTGAGCGCCTCGTGCGGCTCCAGGCTACGCTGCCCGGCCGTCTGCCAGAGATCGCCGATGTCGTCGCGCGGGGTGAAGAGCCCTTCCCTGGCCACGCCCTTCTCCGCGACGACCACGTGCTCGGTGCGGAACAGGTGCGTCTTGACCCGCTGCAACACGGACGGGTCGATGCCGGTGTTCCCGGAGATCGCCGGAATGTCCACCGAGTCGGGGGTGGCCCGGATCTCGTCGTAGACCCGTCCCGCGTGCGGGGTGGGCTCGTCGATGTAGCGCGCGCCGTCCGGCCGGACCGTGGACAACGGTTCCGACGGCGGGTGGTCGAGGCTGTTGACGTGCTCCTCGGGCGCACCGGGTCCGTCGCCGTGGCCGCCGGAGTCGTCAGGGGTGTGGTCGCCGCCGCTGCCGGGTCCGTCGCCGCCGTCACCGTGCCCGCCTGGGCCGTCGTCGTGCCCGCCAGGACCGTCGTTGTGGTTGCCGGGTCCGTCGGTGTGGCCGCCGTGTCCGCTGCCGCCGGGCGGGTCCTGGTGTCCGCCGCCGCTGCCGTGTCCGCCGTCGTCGGGGTGGGCGCTGGGACCGTCGTTGTGGCCGACGGGGTGGGTGCTGGGCGGTTCATGGCTGGCGGAGGGGCCGCGACCGAGGTCGTCGGCGTTTCCGCCGGGGAGGTGGTCTCCGGCGTGGCCGCCGGGGAGGTTGTCGGCGGGGTTGTGGGTGGTGGGCAGGTCGTCGGTGAGGCGGCCGGTGTCGCCGAGGTCGCTGCCGACGTGGAGGACGTTGTCGCCCGCGTTCGCGCCGACGTGGGCGACGTTGTCCGCGGTGTGGGCGCCGGCGCCGACCAGGGCCGGTTCCCTGTCCGGGGTGTGCGGGGTGGTGGGGTCCGCGGTGTCGGTGTGCAGGGTGTTGGGGTCCGTGCCGTCGGTGTGCGGGACGGTGGGGGAGCCCTCCTTGGGCGCGTCCTCGATCTTCTGGACGATGTCGCCGTGTTCGTCGAGGAGGTTGCCGTCGTGGTCGAAGTACTGGACGGGGACGTCGGTGTGGGTGGGGAGCTTGGTGGTGTTCTCGGGCAGGAGGGGGGCGTCGTCGGGGAACTTGACGTTGCCGTCGGGGAGTTTGACCCCGCCCTCGGGGATCGCTGCGCCCTCGGGGAGGTGCACGGTGCCGTCGGGGAGCTTGAAGGA